>CAZFVW010000108.1:0-6104 GCA_964522285.1 uncultured Thermoplasmata archaeon
ACCTTATCCACAGATGGGCATCCACAAGCCCCAGGAATAAAACCCCATTTTCATTTCTCTTTATTTTCTTTATTAATTTATCTGTCATCGAACATATCGATCTCAAATACCGTGATAAAATGATTCTCACACGGTTCTGGCATCATACCAACGTTGTAGCCTGTTCCGGTCGTCTCAGCGACGTAATACCTTGTATCGTTCGATATCTCATACCAGCCTGAAAGTCCGTTATGGTTTACAGCTGCCATAGCATGGTTCATCAACCCGTCGTAATCGACTAGTGTGAGTATCGCGGAATCGAAACCCATCCTCTCCGTTATAGCTGCGTATAGTATGGATGTATCCTCACAATCGCCTGCTTTATCTATCAATGTATCAGCAGGGTATTTAGCTAGATCTCCATAACCTGGGTCTGTCTTATATTCCATGGATTGTACGAACCTCAAGATAAAATTCAACTTTTGTTCTCCTTTATATCCTTCAACCTCTGCCATCTCGTTAAGGTCTTCGCTTATCCTAGATATAACACCATCCGCTCTGAAGAACCCTTTTAACTCCTCTGGTTCATCGAAGTTCCTATTGCTCTCCCAGTAGCTAGGGGGGTGATAATATTCGCAGGATATGATGGCTTCGAGAGTGTAATCCTTCTCATCGAATGTGAAGTTATAAGTCCTCCTGTAATCCCATCTATTTGGATCCATGGGTGCCGAATCCTTGTTATCCCCGAATCCGTCACCGTCGGAGTCGTTCCACTCTGAATGATCTTGGGGGAATACGTCTTCATTGTCCCCATATCCGTCATCGTCTGAATCGATCCATTCTGTCTCGTCATCGAAGAAATCATCGGAATTGTCCCCCACACCATCGCCATCGTAATCTCGCTGTTCTTCCGGGTTTAAAGGAAATTCATCCTCATTATCCCCGAATCCGTCACCGTCGGAATCGTTCCACTCATCGGGGTTCTCAGGGAAAGCGTCTTCTTTGTCCCCGTATCCATCGCCATCGGTATCGATGTGCACTTTCTGGTCCATGGGAAAAACATCCTCGTTATCCCCGTATCCGTCACCGTCGGAATCGTTCCACTCATCGGGGTTCTCAGGGAAAGCGTCTTCTTTGTCCCCTACACCGTCACTGTCAGAATCGTTATGAACATCTGCGTTGTATGGAAAAATATCTTCGTTATCTCCGTATCCATCGCCGTCGGAGTCTACCCATTCATCTGGATCATTGGGAAAAGCGTCCTCTTCATCTCCTACGCTGTCGCCATCTGTGTCTTTCCATACCGCTGGATCCATCGGAAACTTATCACAACTGTCACTGTAGCCGTCGTCGTCGGAATCCCTAAAGCACGAGGAATTGTTGGGGTACTCGTCCTGGTTGTTTCCATAGCCATCGTTATCACTGTCTAAATGTTCTGTTGAGTCGTGAGGAAATTCGTCTACATCATCGGTATACCCATCGCCGTCGCTGTCGGTCAGTCCTTCGAAGTATATCGGTTCCATGGCCGTGGGGAATGCTATAGATGCGAGAAAGATTGTAACTACAATAAATATCACTATCAATGTGGTATTTCCCAAGATCCGCAACTTTCTATTTCGTTTGCCGTTTATTTCGAGTTTTCTATCCTCGCTTTTGGTCTTTTTCTTTAACTTACCAATCTTTGAAGATTTCATATCTTATCACGATTCTTAGACGACCTTAGAATCAACTGCCAGGAGTTAAATAATTTTTGCATATTGTTTGTTTCTGAGAATAAAAAGAATATATATGAATGGAGGGCATATATATTCCAACCTTTAATTTCTTTATGTAGATAAGTATAAATCACATAATGTACTACTAAAAATCAGTGATGTAATGAAAAAAATAATAATATTAATTGTAATCTACTTATTATTAATCAGTGCTGGACAAATTTTATTCATAGGTACAAGTGAAAAGGATCTGGATATCGGACAATCAACTTCTGTGATTTATCACGAAGACGAAAATAAAGTGTACCACTTTGCGACGCGACAGGACATAGATAAATTAAAGGCCCAGATAGGTGTTAGAGAGCCTGGAAAGAATTACAATATGATTGTGGACGGTCACGGTACCGGCTTAGCACCACCGACAGAGGAGTCATGGGAAAGCTACGAGAACAGCCTATTGATTGTTGATGAAATCAAAAGTCCTAGTTCTCCGGGACCAGGGCCGAGTCCATCTGCAGTAGATATGTCCACGGATCAACACTTCCCGGCCATAGGAAACCAGGGTTGGCAGGGTTCATGCTCTGCCTGGGCTATGACATACTATACTTACGGATACCTGGAAGCAAAAGACCAGGGTTGGACCGGAGCTAGTATGAACGATTCAACCCAACTTATAAGTCCGGCATGGACATACAATAAAGTTAATGGAGGAAACGATTGGGGTTCTTCTACAGGGGATAACGGCTTGATCCTCCAAGATTGGGGTGGAGCTACGTTATCAACCATGTCCTACGATGATAAAGATCATCTGAGCTGGGGGAACGCAAGTGCATTCCGAGAGGCACCTTTACACAAAGGAGGTCAGATTCACTCCCTGGGAACCTCTACAACCGTGGACGACATAAAAACACTGATGGATACTGGATATCCTGTAACCTTTGGTATGAATTCCACTCAATATAATTCTAGCTTTGCCGATGGCAACAATATAACTTCATCGGTTGAATACGATTCTTCCCTTGATCCGAACCATGCTCAGACCATAGTAGGCTACGACGATAGTATCACGGACGACGGAGAGCAGGGCGCATTCAGGATCGCAAATTCATGGGGGACCAATTGGGGAGACAAAGGTTTCTATTGGCTCACCTACGACGCATTTCGAGATATAAGAGATAACGCTGGGCTTTTTCTTAAGTATATCGACGATATATCTGATTACAATCCGTCGCTGCTGGCAACGTGGCACTTTAACGACGCCCCTACAAGAGATGCAAATACAACTTTGGGTATCGGGCCACACAGCTCCCCGAATTCAACTAAATATCCATATTATGAAGATGATACTTCAAACCTCATGCCTACATATTTGAGCCTCGATGTTACCGAGTTCCAAAACTATTTCGACTCCGGCGAAACAAGGTTCTTCCTGGAGATAGGAATGTCGATGGGGCAAGGTGTTATATCTTCGTTTAAACTTGAACATTACGATACGATTTACGTGAGAGGCAGACCTACCCAGGTCACTTTACAGTCTCCGGATGTCCCTAGAACCACACAGGGTTACGTAACAAATCAACTTTACGATTATACATCTATAGATGCTAATGAGGCTCTCGACAATCAAAATCTGACGTTCACTACCGGCGGTGTCGTGGGTTGGACTGGTGTCGAACATGAAAGTTACGACTTCGTCGATTCCATGCAGAGCGGCGATGTTGGAGACGGAGAGATTAGTTACATAGAGACTACGGTTACAGCACCGATAAGTGTAAGCTGGAGTTGGAAGGTAGATGCAGAAGACGGTGATGGTCTTCTCCTTTATTTCGACGGTAGTGTAGTCGGTAGTATGTTTGGCTTCCAACCTTGGATCGAACACTCCATCGATTTTACCGATTCAAATCCGCACACGATCAGATGGGAGTTCGTTAAAAACAACAACTTGAGCATGTATCAAGACGCTGCGTGGTTGGACAATGTCCAGACCTATCAAAAAATGGATATACAACTTTTTGCCGACGGAAATGCGAACAATTGGAACTTCGTATCTTTCAATCTGATACCATTGGATACTTCGATAACGGAGATAATGCATAGTATAGATGGCAGCTATGATAAGTTGATGTACTACGAGGCTGCGAACGACCGATGGAGAACGTACGTACCAGGCAGAGCAGATCACTACAACGACATCTACACTTGGGACAACACTATGGGTATGTGGATAAGCATGTTCTCAGATGATGTACTCACCATCAAAGGTAACGAACCTACATCCACAAATATCACACTGTATCCCGGTTGGAATATGGTGGGACTACCGAGTTCGATTGCCGACAACCACAACTTACCACCTGAGATAATCAAGATAGGATTCTTTGATCAAACGAGGACTTCAACGTTGCCTATGTAAACGATACGATGATTTTCATATTTAACCCGGGTGAAGGTTACTGGCTGTACAACGAGATGAACTACAGTGTTGTTTGGCATATAGTGTACTGAGGTTTACCATACTGCCACGGTTCAGATCCGCCTGTTTCCGAGCAGGGGCCATGAACAGATGCATAGGGTATAATTTTTCATCCAGGAGCTCTATCGGTTGAATAAGTGGTAAAATATTAGGAAGCCAGACGTCTAAGAAATAGTATTACAAGCCACAGGGGTGCTTGTATTGTTTTTCGCACCGCTGCCGGGTAAACTTGAAAGCAGCTGATTACCGCTCAGATATTTTACCTGAAGGTATGATCACAATTCCGAACAGTATACCGTGATCTGGAATATAACTTACTAACGAATCTACCTCAGGATCTGTGCATCGAAGATATTTTATTGAACAACACCCCTTGACGAACTGATGACCCAGTTCACGTTCAGAGACACAGATGAGTTAAGTGAAGCATCCTTAAATCCTGATCCGAAGTTGAAGATGGTCGTGTCGTCTATTTCTGAAGGCAATACCGAAGGCGAGATATGGTCTTATGGTGAAAACACATACTTTCTCTGGGATAAGGGCAATATCGTGTTCTACATCTTCGGTGAGAGACCTTCTTCCAGGTGTTTAGACGACCTTCCTAGATTTTTCGAAGATGAGATAGTTGAGGATGCGCGTGAGGGAAATTATTCACACTTCAAGCTGGATGATCGAACGGGTTTGGCGGAGGAGAAATTGTTGTCGGCTTTCGGTGATTATGATCTCAGAACACTAGAGAAATACTTCTATGAGTACCCGGAAGAAGATGTCGGAGACTTTGAGAGCTCTCTGGAGGGGCTGGAGTTGATGGACATCGACGAAGACTTCCTGACGAACACCGACCTCCGTGATCTGGTTCTAGTTATCAACGAGATCAAGTGGATGTGGCCCTCCTTCGAGACATATTTCGAGAACGGGTTCGGTAAAGCGGCAGTGTTGAGTGGTGATATAATCTGCTGGTGCACCGCCGAGTACGTTAGTGAGAGTATGTGCGGCGTTGGTATCGAGACGTTGGAAAGGTATCGTGGTAAAGGTGTAGCCTCCGTCACGGCTGCTGAGTTCGTTCGAGGTTGTTTGGAAGAAGGAATTACTCCTTACTGGGAATGTGGCGCTTCGAATGTCGCTTCGGTCAAGTTGGCAGAGAAGCTGGCTTTCGAGAAGATCGCCGAGAACAAGGTGTTGTGGGATAGGTTTTAGAGTTCAGGATTGGGGGTTCTAAGCTTTTTGAGCTTTTCAGATTAGAAAACACCATACATATAAAAAATAGTTTCGGTTTTATGGGCAGGCTACGCCGTGGAACAAGGTTGATGAAGACCAGTTGGATGATATTGTGAAAGGGCTAGGCCTTCGTCTACCAGATAAAGTAGTATGCGAATTCTACTCAGATGAGATCATATTTATTTTATCAGATATCTGGTGCGTTATAATCATGTGTCTAAGAGAGCACCTTTTTTATCTCTTCAAACACGTCAGAAAAATCATCCAAACCATCTTTTATATCTTCATATGCTATTTCGTCTTCCAAGAAACCATATCTATGCACGAGCTGGTTCCTGAAACCTTTCATGTGTTTTATCGTTTCTATGATCTCTTCACTCATAACACCCGCCTTCTTAAGTTCCTCCAGCATAACTTCATCGCTTCCAGGGATCTTTAGGTCCTCCTCTTTCAATATAATAGCACATATATCCAGTATATTCTGTATAGCGAATTCTATATTTTTATATATACCGTCTTTTTCAAGTCTACTCATTTCAAGGAATTTTTCGTATGTATCTGGTAAATTATCATCGATAACCTTGACACTGTCTTTAGCTTCAGATAACTTAGTCAGGATCCTTTCGTTCATAGAACAGCACCACCTACTCCTGCTTTCCCATATAATATATATTTGTATCTTGGCTTGAAATCTTCGTACTCTTTGATCGTTTTATGAG
>CAZFVW010000109.1:0-6079 GCA_964522285.1 uncultured Thermoplasmata archaeon
CAAGCGGACAGAGGTAGTACTCGGCCATCCATCCGGCCAGTTGCAAAAGGGATGGGGCAGATCAAACTGTAAAAGTGGGCGATACTGTCTCATTCGACGGTTCTAATTCTACTGACAATGTCGGTATCGTCAGCTACTCGTGGGATTTCGATGATGGTGAAACAGGTAAAGGTAAGACAGTAACTCATGTATACGATGAAGAGGGAGAATACAACGTGACTTTAACGGTAAAAGATAAAGAGGGCAATAAAGCCCAGGATAAAGTTACGATAACCGTTGAAGACACGGACGATGATGAAAGCGAAGACACGGACGATGATGAAAGCGAAGACACGGAAGATGATGAAAGCGAAGACACCGATGGAGATGGAATACCGGATGAATGGGAAATAGAGCACGGATTGGACCCTAACGATCCCACAGACGCACTTGAAGATGCTGATGGAGACGGTCTCACTAATCTTCAAGAGTATGAGATGGGTACCGACCCGAACAATCCAGACACGGACGGTGATGGTATACCAGACGGAGAAGATAATGAACCACTCACACCAGAAGAAGATGGAGAAGAAGGCCTTCCGATAATGTTATTGGCCCTTGCGGGTATAATAATCATAGTCGTGGTGGCAGCTTTGATATTCTTCATGAAGAAAGGCAAATCTGAGGAGGAAAACCCCTCCCAGAACTCTTATCCGGAACAGACGCCACCGCCACCTGCTGAGGAAGGGAGCACATCTATGGAAGAAGATATGCAGCAAGTAGAGTCTTCTGAACCAGATGAAGATTGGTAGTCTCTAGTAGAACAGTTACATCATCCAATAACCCCTTTCCGCCTTTATCCTTTATTCTACTGAGCATACTAAATAGAGCAATGGACAGAGTTCAGAGTGTAAACTAGATGAACTAAGATATCAAATCCTATCAAGGTAAATATTCCGATCTATTCCATCTGCCTTTTACCCTCTTCATAGCCGTTCTCGAAAGCCTTCTTGTTGATCTCCTTGAATTTACTTGGGACGCTGTTCATCACTGATTCTAGTATCTCTTCCTTCGAGAAAGGAAGCACGCCTGTAGCGGTCAATGCCCCGACCATAACTATGTTCTGTGTGATAGCTGCTCCAGCTTGTTTAGCCAGTTCCTCAGCATCTATCTTGATCAATCTATCAGAAGCAGCTTCCAATGAATCCAACACATCATCAACATCGGGATATTCTTCTTTTCCAACACTAACGGTGAACGGAACTATCGGAGAAGTATTCGTTACTATCCATGTGTCATCAGAAGCCTTCTCGATAGCTCTGTATGTCTCAACGGGCTCAAAACCGAGTACAACATCAGCCTCTCCATCACCTATCAGAGGGCTGTGTACCTTTTCATCGATCTTGACGGTTGTCACAACGACACCGCCCCTTTGGGCCATGCCGTGGACCTCGCTCATATACACATCTAGCCCTTTATCTAGTGCGGCTCCACCGATCACCTGTGAAGAAGTCAGTATACCCTGTCCACCTACTCCAACTATCTCGATGTATGCTCTGTTCATTCTTTCCCCTCCTGTTTTATGGCATCGAAGGGACAAACTTGAGCACACTGTCCACATCCTACGCACTGGGTTTCGTCGATCATCACTTTATCACCTTCTCTTACCAGGGCTATGCAGCCGTGTTGATTGGTACATACGTGGCACTGTTTACATTCTTCTTGATCCACTTGGTACGGTTCCCACTTCACTTTCCTTTGTTCAATGAGAGCGCATGGATGCTTAGGGACAACAACTGAGATACCGTCGTGTTCCATAGCACTCTTGAATACGTCGATAGTTTCCTCGATATTATACGGGTCTACTGTCTCAACGAAGTCGATCCCCGCACCTTTAGCTAACTCCTCGATGGATACCATCGGAGCCGGGTCACCCATACCCGATTTTCCGGTCCCTGGGTGAGGTTGATGTCCAGTCATGGCTGTTGTCCTGTTATCCATTATAACGTAAACGAAATCGTGCTGGTTGTAATGACCGCTGACCAATCCCGGTAATCCAGAGTGGAAGAAAGTCGAATCCCCTAAGAAAGCGAATACCTGTTGATCGGTATGTTTAGAAAATCCTCCTGCAGCTCCTACGCTGGATCCCATGCATAAAAGATAATCCGCCGTGTTCAAAGGATCTTGGATACCCAAAGTGTAACAGCCGATGTCGCTGGAATAGACCGCTTCCTTTTTTCCAAGTGCCTTTTTCACTGCATAATAAGTAGCCCTATGTGGGCAGCCGGGACAGAGAGAAGGCGGCCTAGAAGGAAGTTCGTATTTTTTTGGCTCTAGATGTTCCTTCTTCTTATTCAATTTTATCAGATCGCTCAGCGCGTCTCTAACTATATCTGGATTGTATTCATATAATCTTGAAAAATGACCAGTATGCTTTCCATAGATCTCTAGATCCGGATTCACATCCTTCGCTATAGCCGTGACCTTATCTTCGATGAAAGGTTCCAGTTCCTCTACAACAAGCAACCTTTCAGCATCCTCTATGAATTCAGAGACCATCATTTTCGGGAAGGGATTGGTCATACCCAATTTCAATATGGATATGGGTAGGTCCTGGACCTCTTTCAATTCATGGATATAATTGTATCCCGCTCCCGAAGAGATGACCTTCAACTCGGGCTCATCTGATTCTATTATCTCATTATAATCGGAATGTTCAGAAGTTTTCTCCGCCTTCTCCATCTGTCCTAACAGGCGTGGGTGATTTTTAACAGCGTTCTGAGGAACACAGACGAACCTAGCTGGGTCTTTCTCGAAGTGACTTACGGTATGTATCTTCCTTTTATCTCCGAACTCGACAACACCTCGAGCGTGAGTGACCCTTGTAGTCGTTCGAATCAAAACAGGCAGTTCCAGTTCTTCAGAAAGATCGAATGCATACTTCGTCATATCTTTAGCTTGTTGAGGTGTAGTAGGTTCCAGCATCGGGATATTACCGAGTTGGGAATAATACCTGGTATCCTGTTCGTTCTGACTTGAATGCATGGACGGATCTCCTGCCACTACTATGACAAGACCGGCTCTTACGCCGGAGTACATCAAAGTCATCAGAGCATCGGCGGCTACATTCAACCCGACGTGTTTCATCCATGCCATGGACCTTACTCCAGAAGCTGCAGCAGCCGCAGCGGTCTCCAGAGCTACCTTCTCGTTAGAAGCGTACTCGAAATATGTACCTGCATGTTTTGCGATCTTCTCGAAAGTGTTCCCTATCTCTGAGGACGGTGTTCCCGGATATGTCGATCCGTGACCCATCCCGCCTTCTATCGCTCCCCTCACTATGGCTTCGTTGCCCAGGAGGAGCATCTCTTCGCCCTGTTCTCCATCTACTAATTCCTTCATCTGAGTCCCTCGCTTCTCTTTTATTCTTCAAATAGTTCCTCTTTTGTGAACTTCTCCTTCTTTTGGAGTTTTTTCCATTCACGATCTACGTTCTTCTGGATCTTTTCAACTTCTTCTTTCGGAAGATGTCTGAACCTGCCCTGTAGTTTGAGGTATTCTTTGACTGGTTTGATGTCTTTTTCCTTCGGTTCTTTATAGATATTGTATTCACCGTTCTCTATCTCATATAGAGGGAAGACGTGGCTCTCGACAGCTAATCTAGAAAGCTTTATGGTGTGAGATGGATCAGATCTCCAACCCGTTGGACAGGGCGCGTAGATATGTATGAATTTCGGTCCTGGTATATCTTTCGCCTTCTTTATCTTCTCTATCATGAGCTCAGGATAACCAACGCTGACCGTAGCCGCATATGGGATCTCGTGTGAATTTGCGATCTCCATCATGTTCTTCTTGGGCTGTTTCTTCCACTCTTTCTCTGTACCTACTGGTGTTGTGGTGGTCCAAGCACCGTAAGGCGTCGCACCACTTCTTTGGATACCAGTGTTCATGTAAGCTTCGTTATCGTACATTATCTGTATAGTGTCGGTACCTCTCTCAAGAGCACCTGAAAGTGCTTGAATACCTATATCCGCTGTACCGCCATCTCCAGCGAAACCCACTACGGTTATCTCTCTGGGGTCAACGCCTTTAGCGTTCAAGGCCGCTCTTATACCTGAAGACGATGCACCCGTTGTTTCGAAAGCTGTGTATAAAAGTGGTATATCTAGATTTCTAGAGGGATATACTCCGGGTATGACCGCCCAACAGCATGCAGGTATGTTGATGATTGTATCTTCACCTAATGCTTTCAGCACGTATCTCATAGCGTGCGCTGCACCACAACCTGGGCAAGCGGTCGTTCCTTTCCTCATCAGTTCTTTCTCTGGTATATTAGCCATATTTATCGCCTCCATCTTTCTTGATCGATCTTAAGGTCGACCCATTCTATCTCCTTATCTAAGCCTTTATCCTGAAGCGAGATCGCATCTTTCATGATATTTTTCAGTATCTTAGGTGTAAGATCTCTACCGCCTAACCCTACGATATAATCCTTGACGATAGGGTCAAGATGTCCGTAGATAGCATCTTTGATCTCTCTTGCTGCGTCACCACCGTGTCCAAATGTGCAGCTTCTATCGAGGACACCTACTACGTTCACGCCCTTGATCAACTCTCTGAATTTCTCTACAGGGAAAGGTCTGAATGTTCGCAGTCTAGCTAGACCTATATTGTATCCCTCATCGCGGAGTTCGTCTATGACGTCTTTAGAAGTGCTGGATATAGATCCCATCGTGACTATCAGAACGTCGACTCCATCTGTTTTGTATTCCTCGATGAGTCCACCTGGGTTCCTGCCGAAGACTTCTTCGAATTCCTTGCTCACTTCCTCTACCTTATCAGTCACTTTATTCATAGCCTCATCTATCTTCTTTCTGAAGTCCATGTATATGTCTGGCATACCTAGAGAACCGAAACCGAGAGGCTGGTCGACATCTAATTTGTAATCTGGATCGTACGATGGTAAGAAATCATCTACAAGTTCCTGATCATATATCTCAACTGGTTCCTTGGTGTGACTGAGGATGAAAGCATCTTCAACTACCATGGCGGGAAGCATGATCTCTTCGTCTTCACAGATCTTGTAAGCACATATTATACTGTCCAAAACTTCCTGGTTGTTCTCACAGAAGAATTGGATCTGACCTGTTCCTTTTTGAGCAAGTGTGTCTTGATGGTCGGCCCAAACGCTCCACGGTGGACCCATGGCTCTGTTGACGTTAGTCATAACAACCGGTAATCTTGCTCCAGAGGCCCACATCAAAAGTTCGTGCATCAATGCGAGACCGTGGGCTGATGTCGCCGTGTAAGCCCTCGCACCTGTGTTGGACGCGGCTATACTAGCGGCCATAGCCGAGTGTTCGCTCTCCACCTTGGTGAACTCTGCGTCCATCTCTCCAGTTGCCACCAATTCAGCGATCTTCTCGACGACCTCGGTTTGAGGTGTTATGGGGTAAGCGGCTACGACTTCAACTCTCGACAATTTAGCGCCATAAGCTGATGCGTAATTCCCTGATACGATCTTATATTCAGACATAGTCTTCCTCCTTTTTCATGACGATTGCATCTACTGGACACTCTTCAGCACATATCCCACACCCTTTACAGAAATCATAATCGACTTCCGCACCGTCTTCTTTCACATGTATCGATACATCCGGGCAGAATTTCCAACAGATGCCGCACTTTATGCATTTTTCTTTATCTACTATCGGTCTTAATGTTCTCCAGCTTCCAGTCTTGTTCATCTGGTCTGAAGGGCAGTCGGTTATAACGGTCCTAGGTAGATCTCTATGATCTCTCGGGTCTACAACTATCCTAAAACATTCTTCTTCTGTATCTTCACTCATCATCTCCACCTCTTACCTTTTCGTAAGCTTCTTCAGTGGCTTTCGCGTTCTCTTCTTGTTTAGCCGGGGCGTTCTTTCGCACCACATCTACCAATGTATCGATCTTCACGATCCCTGTAGCTTTACATATCGCTCCTAGTATCGCTGTATTCACTATAGGAGCCACTTTCGACCCTAAACCATGCTTGACTGCGATGGCACTGGCATCTACGGTATAGATCGGGTTTTCTACTCCCAAATCTATCTCATCC
>CAZFVW010000110.1:0-6071 GCA_964522285.1 uncultured Thermoplasmata archaeon
CGACGCCGATCAGGGCGAAGACAAGATCGAGAAAGCCGCTAAAGAGAAGAAACTCGAGCCTATGGAATTGGTGACCAGACAGGTGAGGAGATGGTACAGGGAGATGGACGAGATGAACATGAAAAGGCACAACGTCAACCCCAGAGCTACGGGTCACATGGTAGAGATGATCGAAGCAGTGAAAGCCATAATCGATAACGGGTACGGTTACGAGAAGAACGGAACCGTTTACTTCGACGTGAAAAAGTTCAAAGAAGACCACGGTTATCCGAAGCTTGGTGGCCGGACGATAGAATCACTAGAAGTAGGAGCCGGTGGCAGGGTCAGTGAAGACGAGATCAGCGAGAAAAAGTCGCCCTACGATTTTGCACTCTGGATCAAGGCAGATGAAGGGCATCTGATGAAGTGGCCGTCTCCGTGGAGTCTAGGCTACCCTGGATGGCACCTGGAGTGCAGCGTCATGGGTAACAAGTATCTCGGAGAAGTGTTCGACATCCACACCGGTGGAGAGGACCACATATTCCCGCATCACCCTAACGAGAGAGCGCAGAGCATGGCCATGGATGATCTGAACGAAGAACCGGTCAAGTTCTGGCTTCACACCAGGTTCATAACAGTTAACGGGGAGAAGATGAGCAAGAGCAAAGGCAATTTCTACACCGTGGAAGATCTGCTCGGTGATTACGACGGGGAGACAATCAGGATGTACTTCGCCGGCAGCCATTACCGTTCACAGAGCGATTTCAGTTTGGACGGGTTGGAGGAAGCCGAGAAGAGACTAGACAGACTGTATAATACGATCAGATTGGCGGAAGAGAGCAGCGGCGGAGAGAAGAGCGAGCTTCAGGACGATATCGATTGGATCCGAGACGAATTCGATAAGGCTATGGAAGACGACCTAAACACACCGCTAGCTCTGAGTAAACTACTAGAATTCTCCAGCAGGGTCAACACGAAGCTCGACAGCGAAAAAGAACTGCTGAATAAAGCCGTGCTTACACTGGAGGAATTGGGAAGTGTTCTCGGTCTTCGGTTGTCCAAGGAAAAGAAGGAAGGCTCAGGTGATTCCGACGAACTTATAGAACTATTATTGGATATCAGGGAAAAGCTGAGGGAGAAAGGGGAATATGAGATGGCCGATGGGATCCGGGACGGGTTGAAAGAACAGGGTATCGTTATAGAGGATTCTCCGGAAGGACCGACCTGGCATATCGAGTAAAGCTTCTTTTCTGGGGTTTACGCTCCACTTTCACCACCCCCTTGGTGATTCTTTCTTATAGTTTAGAATAGGATTATAGCATTACATGAGTGCTGACTATCCTCTAGAAAGGGGAGATATACGGTGTTTTCGCACGCCCAACCACAAGCCAGTGACCACTTTAGCAGTGAGAACGGTGGGAGAGGAGAACGGGAGAGCTGTGATAATCGACGGGAGCGCCCGGATCGATCCTTACTGGATGGTGAGAGTCTGCAAAAAGCACGGGTACGGAGAGAAAGATATCTTGGGGAGGATAACCGTCGGCAGGGGTTTCACCGTCTATCAGCTCACCCAGATGGTAGATGAACTCGAAAAGAAGGTGGATGAGGATGATGAGGAAGACAAAGTTATATTCTTGGGGCTGGTCGCGTTCACTTCCAGGTTCTCGGACGACGATATGGATCAAGAGGAAGCACTCTGGCTTCGCTCCAGATACATAAAGAAGATACGAAGACTCGTGGAAGAGCACGAACTCTACTGCGTCTGTGCAGACGAGAAACCAGAGCTGTTCGCAAAAAGACACGGAGGTGTATCGAGTGGGGAAGAGCGTACCCACGTTCCGGCAGGAACTTGACAGCATCATATCCGAGTGGAAGAAGTTCAGGCGGGCCCTGCGTAAGGAGGAAAGGGAGAAGTTCGACGAACTCATGACCGAGGCGAAGAAACACGCTTCCGCCGCCCAGTACCAGGCCAACGTGGATCCTATGGAATCGGTCTTCATCTCGATACTGCTGGAACACCAGATGATGCTGGACCGTCTAGAAAGGAGGCTGGAACATGAAGGGATGGATATTGGACGTCTATCCGAACCTGAAGAAGGGGAAGATGACCCTCTGGCTCAGGACTAAAAGACGCTGTTATAAGGTGGAGGAGGACTACGATCCTGTCTTCTTCCTCATGAGCAGGGATGGTGACTATTCCCATGCCAAGGAGGTGTTCTCTGAAATGGACTTCGATATAGATATGGTCGAGAGGAAGGCCAGCATCTATGAAGATGAGAAAAAAGAAGTCATGAGGGTGTCCCCAGGGAAGGTCTTCGATCCGAGAAAGCAGGCCGGAGCGCTAGATTTCTTCGAAGGGTACGAGAAGTACCGCTTCTACAACGTGGACATACCTCTAGATCAGAGATTTTTGATAGATAACGGCATCAAACCGCTCTCTCTGGTGGAAAAAGATGGCGGGTGGCACGGGTTAGAAAGAGACGAGATGATCAATTACTCTCTGCCGGACCTTCGCATTGTTGAATTGGATATCGAGATCGGTTCGGATAAGCTGCCGTGTAAAGATGATCGATTGCTGTCTGTTGAGCTCGGGGACGAAAAGATCCGGGGTGACGAGGATGTGATAATAGAAGAACTCGACAGAGAGATAGAACGGTACGACCCGGATGTGATAATAACCGAGAAAGGTGATACCTTCGTCATCCCATACCTGGCACATCGGGGAGAACTGAACGGTGTCGAGCTTAAACTGGGCAGGGAGAGGAAGATGCACCCTTTCAAACGGGGGTCTACTTATCACTCCTACGGCCGAGTGCTCTACAAACCGCCTTCCTACACGCTCAAAGGCAGGATACACATCGACAAGAGCAGTTCTTTCATGTACAAAGAAGGTGGACTGGAAGGTCTGATCGAGATATCCCGTCTATCCGGCATACCACTTCAGCGAGTGGCTAGGAGGAGTCCCGGCAGTGCCATCGATGCCATGGAGATCGCACGGGCCATGAAGGACGGGTACCTGATACCGTGGAAGGAGAACATCAAGGAGGGGTTCAAGAGTGCTAGGAAACTGATACTCTCGGACAGAGGTGGACATATCTTCGAGCCTAAAGTGGGGGTGCACGAAGATGTCTACAAACTTGATTTCGCCAGCATGTACCCTTCGATAATCAGCGAATACAACCTCTCACCAGAGACGCTGGGATGTACCTGCGGTAACTCTCACGAAGTTCCAGAGTTGGGCTACAAGGTCTGTGATCGGAGGAAGGGGTTGATACCCAGAGTTGTAGGGCCGGTTGTAGAAAGAAGGCAGAGGTACAAAAAACTGGGTAAAAAGAAAGGAGGTGAGAGGTGTTCCAAGCGATCCCGTGTTCTGAAATGGCTCCTGGTCACCTGTTTCGGCTATACCGGCTACAAGAAGGCTAGGTTCAGCAATATAGAGGTCCACGAGAGCATAACCGCCTATGGTAGGGACATACTTCTGAGTGCAGCGGATATCGCTCAAGAGATGGACTTCGAAGTGATACACGGTATCGTGGATTCGCTCTGGATCAAGGGAGGAAGAGGTGGTGAAGATAATATCTCTAAACTGATAAAGAGGGTCAACGAGAAGACTGGTATGGTGCTGGAGAGGGAGGGAAAGTACGACTGGGTCGCTTTTTTACCCAGTAAATCCGATCCGGAAGTGGGGGTTCCTAACAGATATTATGGTCTACTGGACGGAGAGTTAGAGGCGAAGGGAGTTCACCTGAGGAGAAGGGATACGCCCCGATTTTTCAAGAACGTACAGACTGAGATGCTTGAAAAGATGGCCGAGATGAAAGATGTCCAGGGGTTGAAAGAGGAAGGGATACCGGATGCTATAGACAGAGTGAGATCTGCTTTCCAAACCATCGGGAGCGGAAAAGCACCGGTCGATGAACTGTTATTCACAAAGACAGTATCCAAGAAGGCTCAAGACTATGCACACATGACCGAGAGCAAAGCAGCACTCCTGCAGTACAGGGATATGGGGGTACAGGTGCGCCCCGGTCAGCAAATCAAGTACGTTGTCATAAAAAGAGATTCCAAAGATCCGAACATGAAGGTCGCCATCGAAGGTGATCTGAGTGAATACTATGACAAGCAGTTCTACGAAAAGTATCTCTACAGGGTGGCCAGCGAAATATTGGCACCCTTCGGATATTCGGAAGAGGATATCGGAAACATAGTCAAGTATAGCTGAGTTCAGATCACATCAGGCCTGTCAGATCGGTCCTTTCAGAGAGTCTATAACTTTCATATCTTTATCCATCTCTTTCAGCAGGGGTGAATTCGGATTTATCCAGGCTTTAACGCTTTCAGTAGCATAATCTGGATCGGTCTTGCCTCCCCAGAGTCCGAAAAGTGTAGTCTCGGCTTCGGGTATCTTGATGGCTCCGAATGTGAGTGCTAGGTCGTGAAGCAGGTTGAGGATTATATCCGTACCGACCACGTTCTTCCTTTTCATGCTGTGTGGATATTCCAGGATGAAATATGGTATCTCACAGTTCTCTGCGTGGTTTCCCATGTTCCTGTCTGATGATATCAAAGCGGCTATAATGTTCTTGCTCCAAGAGAACTGTTCTAAGGATTCCACGATATGCATGTCGTTCTTCTCGGCGTCCTTCTTGGATACCGTGCCTTTGACTCTAGCGGCGTTCAATTTACCTCTAAGATAGTTCAACTCCTGTGTGGCGAACTTGGCCTTACGGGTCATCAGTTTGCCCCTGTTCCTGAAGTTGTACCTTATATCGCCTATCTTGGTGTACAGGCTCATCATCTTGAGGTCCGAGTTATCGTACTTCGCTCTTATGTGGTGGTCTATCTCGCTCTCCACTATGGAGCTCAAGAGGTAATCAAAATCGGAAGCGTAGATCTTCTTGCTGCCGTCTTCTATCGGGAAACGGCGGCTTATCAAGCGGTGATATGCCATGTTGGTATCTATGGATAAGAATACCGAGCGGCTGGATACCGTAGGGTCGGTTTGACTTCTGTAAAGGTAATCGATCCAGTCCGTAAATTTACTCCAGTTATCGAACTTGACCAGCCCTGAAGAGATCAAACACTCTTTATAATCGTAAAAATTCGGGATGTCTTTTATGTCCCAGTAATCTTCTTTGGAGGGATAATCCGGGAACTGACTTTTACCTGAGAGCGTGACCTCGTAGGAACCGTTCTTCGAGGTGATCTCCAGCATCTTGGTGTCGAAATAGGGTTCCTTAACCGTGAACGTTCGTATCTCTTTGGTATCCATCTCATTTAAGAGTACCATCAATTCTTCTTTTTCCATGACCATCTCCATCACTGTTCACCCCCGTTCAGAGATCTGAAATCCATGAGCTTGAGATATTGACCCTTTATTTCGGGATATGGTTTTCTTGCTTTCTCTGGATCGGCTGTGTACAGATAGAATACGTGTTCGAGGTTGTCCTGTCCCTGATTCACTAGAGCACCTGCCACTAGGGGTTTCCTTCCTCCCGATATATCGAGTGTAAATGTGTCTTTATCGGAACCGTTCATGGCTTCTTTAACTTCCTCTCCAGCCCCTTTAAAATCGCCGTTTTTCACGGTCCGGATCTCGATATCCAGAGTTATGCCGTAGTTCTTTAGCAGAGTGTTCATATCCTCGGACAGCCGCTCCGCCCTTTCTGCATAGCTTTCTTCAGTCAGTAGCATGATTTTTTCGGGTTGGAATGCATCCTCTTTCAGTACTGCCCAGAGGCTGTTAAGAGGCGGCCAATAATCGCGACCTATTAGTGAGATGTACTTCCGCATCAACGGACCCAATGGATTGTTAATATTTGTATATATTGGAAAATGTAATCTATATTGTAAAGATAATTAAGAAAATGAGCCACTGTTCACAATCACTCACTATGTTCGTGATTCCAAACGCTCGTTAAAAAAACAAGTTTTTTACTCCTGTTCACAATCACTCACTACGTTCGTGATTCCAAACGCTCGTTAAAAAAGCAAGTTTTTTAACTCGCTGGTGGGAATTAAGAAAAAAGAGCCACTGGTGGGATTTGAACCCACGGTCTATGGTTTACGAAACCATCGCTTTAGCCGAGCTA
>CAZFVW010000111.1:0-6050 GCA_964522285.1 uncultured Thermoplasmata archaeon
AAGAGGAAAATAAAAGAGAGAATCGGTTTTTTTGGTTTTGTGTTAGTTTTTCATTTCAGTTCTACTTTTTTGAGGTTGTATCCCTTCGGGCAATCTATCTTCTCATCGACACCTGTGACGTTGTATTTCCCGCCTTCCTTTATACCGCGTGGGTGGCATAATCTGTAGAACTCACATTCCATATCATCGCAGTCCTTAGCTTCAAAAGTTACGACGGACCCTTCTATCACAGACCTACCATCTAGTGCTGTTTCTATCGGTATCTCCTCGACCTCCACGACCTTGACGTCACCGTCGTGTATCTTGCACTTGTGCGCCTTGTCGCGGACGGAAGTGATACGGTACCATTTGTTCTTCTCGAGTCCGCAGCAAGAGTTCTTTATTTCACAGTTCTGGCACTTTGATAAACATCCTCCGAAGGTAAATTCCAAACCTTCCTTTGCTAATTTTTCTCCGATCAGTGTTATTGTCATCTTTCCACCTCTTTGTTTTATATTATCCCCGTTGCTTTCAGGGCTTCCTCCGCAGCCTCCCTGTTCATGTTGTTGTTCCCCAGGATAGTGTACCTCTCCGGTCTTATCTCCGGGGCCCTCACCAACGCTTCTATGACCTCCTCTTCGGTAAGATCCAATCCCCTGGCAGTAGTCGGTGCGCCTACGGCTTCCAGCGTGGCCTTGATAGTCTTCCAATCTCCTCCGTGCAGATACATCATTATGATGGAACCTACGCCACATTGTTCGCCGTGCAGTGCGGGCTTATCAGTCAACTTATCTAGTGAGTGGCTGAACTTGTGTTCGCTGCCGCTGGCGGGTCTCGATGATCCGGCTATACTCATGGCTACGCTGGAGCTCACCAGTGCTTTGACTACGAGCCAAGCGCTCTCTTCCAACCCGGATTTTATCCCGCTAGAGTTTTCAATAAGAGAATTTGCGGTCATCTCGGATAGGTTAGCGGCGTAGTTAGAGAAGCTCTCGTTCCTCAACCTCCTAGCCAGTTTCCAATCCATCACCGCTGTAGCGTTGGCTATTATATCTCCGCATCCTGCGGCTAATAGTCTAGACGGGCTGTTGGCTATGATGCCCGTATCGGCTACGACCGCTAAAGGCGACTCTGCCGCCATAGACATCTTGTTACCGTTCCGGTCTATAGAAGCTCGTCCGGAAGCGATACCGTCGTGTGAAGCGGCGGTTGGAACGCTGACGAACGGCTTGTCGAGTAAGTGTGAAGTATACTTCGCCACATCTATGGGTTTTCCCCCACCAACTCCGAGAAGAAAACTGTAATCGTTATCATCATCGACTATCTCGTTTACGACCTCTTGAGAAGCTTCTTCGATGACTTTGAGCTTCACATCGTGTCCCTGGTCGGTGAGTATCTCGGCGACCCGGTCACCGGCTACTTTTTTTGTTACGGGATCGCAAACTATTAGAGCACCATCGGTCAGTTTGAGTTTCTTACACGTTTCTCCGGTCTTATCCAGTGCTTTAGAACCTATGACTATCGAGCGCGGTAACTGCATGCTCTTAAGTTTGTGAAAACCTTCTTTGTTTTCTTCCTCACTGGCCTCTTCATTGGCACACATGATTCTACCTTTCTACTGAATAAGATGTTCTTCCAATATATTAGTTTTCCCGAAAGTATCGTGTGGTTACCTTCTCAGTTCTTCGTCTATGAGGTCAGCCACCTTTTTCCCTGATAGCAGCATACCTCCGAATATCGGTCCCATCCTTGGAGAACCCATAACGGCGTTGGCGCACATCCCGATGGCCCATAGGCCCGGGAACACTTGGCTTGTGTTCTCTACCACCGTCTTTTCACCGATCTCAGCGCACATGGACATCTCGCCCTGGACACTGCCTTTATCCGTGGTGAGTTCGCCTGCCTTTTGTTGTACGATCCTGCAGACTTCCGCATCGTGGCCAGTAGCGTCTATGGAAGCTCTAGCTCTGATGGTGATCGGGTCCACATGTAGTCCGGCTACTTCTATCGGTGAAGAGTTGATAACGAAACCGTTGACCCTTTCCTTTTCGTAGAGGACGTCTTCCACGCTGAGAAGGTTGAAGACCCTGGCCCCTGCGTCTATGGCACCCGATAAGAGTTTGGCTACAGATTCGATGGAATCCACGGTGTAGTAACCGTCACTACCTTCGCTTATCTTGACCCCTACCGCTTCTAATTCCTTTACGGACTCTTCCTGCAGAACGGCCACAGGGTAACCTAATCCTCCACCCCACATACCTCCTCCCGGTGAGAGTTTTCTCTCGAAGATAGTTACCTTGTATCCCTTATCTGCCAGGTAGCGCGCTGCAGTGAGTCCTGCCGGGCCGGCTCCCGCTATCGCTACATCTGACTCGATGCGATCTGAGAATTCCTCGAAATACCTATCGACTATGTTACGAGTTACCTTGATGTCGTCTATCATGGTAAAAGCAAAAAAGGAGGTGTATAAAAAGGTTGATGTTTCCTTTCAGTAAACGGGTACCTCGTTCTCGGGGGGCCTTGTGTTCTGCTGTTGGAGTTCATCTCTCTTCTTCTGGAATATATAATATTCCAGCGGGAAATAACCTGCTTTCACTAGTAGGACTACGACTATCAGTAAGATGATACCCGGCATGGTCAGGGCGTAGGTGTAGTCGTCTCCTTCCCAGCCTAAGTTCAGCGTGCCTATGACCACTACGAAGTAGATGATCGTGAATATCGAAAGTGCGATGCCCGGGATCATACGATAGATCTCACCTTTATCGAAGTAACCGGCCACTCCAGCTAGAATGGTCAGAGGTATACTGAGGGCTAGAGCTATCATCCCCGTATCGCTGAAAAGGAATGAGATATCTCCGAACATGGAAGTAAGTAAAGGTATTAGTAAGAATGGAAGTATCCCGAAGATTACCAGGTAAACCACGGCCATGATAACGGCCTTGATCGGGTGTGTCTCGAAAGAACCGGTGTCGTCCATATTATTGACCTCCTATATCGTAAAAAAATTCGTCGTACTCCATCCCTGTGTTACTCTCGTAGAACTGGATCTCAACGTATTCTGGCACTCCATCTATGTAGAGAGATATCTGTTCGTCTACATTCTCATCTGGAGGAACTTGGTAAGGGAAAAGGTCGTATCCTATGAGCTGATCACCGCTGTCAAAGACACGTATCGTCAGATCTATACTGAGATATCTAGGACTGTCGTTTTCAAAGTAAAGGTGAGAGGAAGCTGTACCTCCGCCTGTATCATAAGAGTAGGTTATATCTGTGAAAGCTAGGTCGTTCAACGGAGCTCCCCATTCATAGGAAGCCTCGTATTCGAAGGGTTCCGCCCCCTCGTTCATGAATATCTCGGCGATGAAATTCACCGTCTGGCTACGAGTAATGAAATCCTCCGTCTCTTCCTCGTCGAGGTAGAATGTGAAGTCATCCAAGTGGTAATCTCCCAGAGGGATATCGGTTTCGTAATTGTCCACTTCATCGTCATGGCCGTCGTACATAGAGATGTTGACCGTCGAAGTTCCGCTGAGCCCGCTGTATGTTTCTATAAGGTAGGGTAAAGTGAGTGTGGAACTGTCGTCGTTGGAAGAACTGACTTCAGCCTGATCGAATCTGAACTCGAGTTGTTCTACGATCCCTGTCCACTCTATGGAATGGTCGTAATCCAGGTCGAAACCCAGGATCTTGAAAGGGTAGATGGCGTTCATCGTGGAAGTTATATGAAAAGTAGTTTCGTTGAAAACGAAGGTCTCTTTCTGCTCTTCGGTAAAATCGTCGAAACTCTTGGTTAGCTCTATCGGGATCCTTCTGTTCTCCCCGGCATCTACGGAATCTACTGTTTTGGTGTCCTCGAATATGGTGCCGTTTAGACCATCCAAAGCGATGTCTATGTTGATATCTTTGAGTTTGTAATTTCCTGAGTTGTTGATCCATATGTCGGCTTTCACGGCGAGTTCGTTACCGCTGAGAGACCACGCTATATCATCCTCCTCAGGGATATCTATCATGACATCCCCCATCATCGCCGGCACTACACTGGTGACCGCCACTATGATAGTAACAGCTGTTAGAACTGCGATAACTGCCTGATAACTCACCAACTTCAATTCCATCGCGTATGAGATTAGAGTGAGAATAATTAAGTTTTGTGTGTGAGAGGGGTTAGCATCTTCTCCGAAGAGTTATATATAGATGTTGTTATACATCTCTATTCAACAGGAGAGTGATAGTTTATCGGTGCACATAATAAAGAACCCATGATAAACTCCACGGGATCATCGGACGCATAGATTTCGTTGCTCATCATCTAATATCATTTTTGAAAAAGCCTCTCAACGATAAAAATGCCATCGAAAACCTTATATTTCTCTATAACATACACTAAAGTGGACAATATAAGGAACTAAAGTGTATATAGATGAGAAAATCAAAACTAGTTGAAAGGCTGTCAGGCCTTGAAGAGGTCTTCACCATAGATGAGATAAGGGAAAAGACCGACATGAGTGATGATGCCTTAAAGAAATTTCTTTACCGACTGAAAAAACAGGGCTGGATAGAGCAGATCGAGAGAGGAAAGTACATGCAGCTCCCACTCGGAGCGAAAGAAGGTGAATACACTGTCAATGAGTTCGTAATAGGTTCAATGCTGGTTGAACCTCATTGCATAGCTTACTGGAGTGCACTTCACCATTACGGGTTTACAGAGCAGATTCCTTCTACCGTGTTCTTACAGACCACATCTAGAAAAAAGAATCGGCGTGTGGAGGTCTTCGGGATCAATTACAGGATCATCCGACTGGTTCCAGAGAAATTTTTTGGAACGGTAAAAGAACGCTTCGATAAGAAAACAGTTAATATCACCAACAAGGAGAAGACGATAGTTGACTGCCTCGATAAACCTCAGTATTGTGGCGGTCTGATCGAAGTTATAAAGGGACTTCTAGAGAAGAATTACGACCCGAAACGATTGATCGAATATGCCGAAAAGATAGGTAACACAGGGGTGATAAGACGGCTCGGATTCTTGAACGATTACTATAAGTTAGATATCGAAGTCCCACCGTTGGATAAAGGTATAAGGAACTATCTTCTCCTAGACCCGATAATGCCAGAACATGGAGAGAAAAACAGCAGTTGGAGATTGACAATAAACCTTGGGGAAGAGGATCTAGAGGGCTTGAGATGATCAGCCCAGCAAAGATAAAGAAGATCGCTAGAGAAAACGGAGTACCTCCGACCACCGTCGAAAGAGATTACGTTCAAAACTGCTTCCTAAGATCACTGTATTCAAGAACAGACTCACTAGTGTTCAAAGGCGGGACTTCGATACGCAAAGCTTTCATCCGGGATTATCGTTTCTCAGATGATCTAGATTTTACATCATTAAAGAATATTGACCAGGAAAAGATCACTACATTGATGATGGATATCAAAGAAGATATGCGGGAAGGATTACTGCAGATATTCGGATAAAGAAAAATTAAACGGAACTGTGTTGACAATAATTATAAATATCATTGGTCATATTACTTCCGTTAAGATGAAATCCAAAACAGCGGTGTTCTTGACCGTTTCGATACGTCCTCATACGATTCAGGAACTTATCAGCAAGTTACCTTACTCTTCGGATACGCTTTACAGAGTGGTTGATGAGCTGGAAATGGAAGGATTGTTGGACAAAGCAAAAAGAGGAAAAGATGTCCTATTAACAGTTTCTAACGGCTATAGACCTCAAAAGTTGAGAGAGATACATGTAAAGGCGTTGAGTCACGGGATCGATCCGGAAGTATTACTTCGAGATTCGACGGTCGATGTATGGCTCACTCTGAAGGAAGGGGATGGCTCGAAAAAAGTGGAGGAGATAGAAAAAGATGTTGGATTATCTGAGAAGTGGATAAGGAAGATTTTGAATTTCTTAGAAAAACATGATCTGGTACATTTTGAAAAGAAGAGACCTATCGTAGCAGAACTCAACGAAGAACACGATCTGAACGATATACTGTGGTCGTATTTTTCAGGCACAACAGAAGATAAGATTTATCAGCCTGGACGATACGCCTTTAAAAAAG
>CAZFVW010000112.1:0-5919 GCA_964522285.1 uncultured Thermoplasmata archaeon
TTATCCGGATGTCTCTCTCCGACCGGTCTCATAAGAGCTTTCTTGGCGAGCTCCAAGGCAAGATCCGCACCTCCGCCTATGCCTATAGCTAACGTCGTAGGAGGGCAGGGTTTTCCGGCCATCTCAGCAACATGCTCCAGAACGATCTCTTTCACACCTTTGAGACCTCTACCCGGTGTCATCATGACCAGCTTGCTCATGTTCTCGCTTCCTCCACCCTTGGGCATGGCGCGGATCATGACTTCATCGCCTTCGACTATATCCCAATGAATCGCAGGGACGAACCTTCCCGTGTTATCGCCGCTGTTCTTGTCCTCTATGGGATCGATAGCGTTCGGCCTGAGCGGCACTTCCTCGGTTGCCTTCCTTACAGCTCCCGTCAGCATCTCTTTCAGCATACCTTGATATTCAAAATCCGCTCCGACTTCTACGAAGAATGTAGGAGTTCCCGTATCCTGACAGATCGGTCTGCTCTCGTCCTTCCCGACGTCGATGTTCTCCAATATCGCTTCCAATTGAACTTTGGGTCCTTCGTCTTCCTCCCTTTCTACCGCTTCTCTAAGGGCCTCTTCAGTCTCCGGGGTCACCCTGGTGACCGCTTTCCTGATGGCTTCGACGAGGACTTCCTCGATTTTATCTTTATTCATATTATCAGCGACTCTCGATTATCAATCGGGGTTTAAAGCGTTTCGGATATCTTTCAAGGGGTTTTTTGTATCTTAACAAGTATAATAATACAAAGTAAAACAAAACATTTAAATGGGATAAAATACAGAACATTAACGAGCTCGATGGATACGGCGGAGATATCGGAGGAAAAACACTCGAAATGAGACCGAAGATATTATTAATGCCTCCCTATTCCATCTTCGAGAACTCTCACTAACATGGTAGGTTTATCATGAAAAAAGACGTTTTGATTATTGGCGGTGGAATCTCAGGCGTTCAGACAGCTCTGGACTTGGCTGATAAAGGTTATGAAGTTGTACTGGTCGATAAGAAATCCAGTATAGGCGGGAACATGGTAAAATTGGATAAGACTTTCCCGACCAACGACTGTTCTATATGTATATCTGCTCCCAAGATGGTGGAAACGAGCAGGCATCCCAACATAGATCTTTTAACATACTCTGAAGTCAAATCCGTAAAAGGAAGCGCCGGAGGTTTCGATGTAGAGATTTGGAAGAAGACCAAATACGTTGACCCTGACATCTGTACAGGCTGTGGGGATTGTGAAGATGTGTGTCCCGTAGAGATACCCAGCGAATTCGACGAGGAGCTTACCAACAGGAAAGCTATATACGTCGAGTTTCCCCAGTCCGTACCGTTATCTTATACTATCGATTATGAAAACTGTGTCGGCTGCGGAGCCTGCGAAAGGGTCTGCGACGCTGAAGCGATACATTTCCTTGAGAAATCCCAGGAGATGGATATCCAAGTGGGGAGCATCATAGTATCTACGGGATACGAGATGATGGAACCCGACGTATGGCGTGAAGAATACGGGTACGGTGAATACGACAACGTCATAACGGCTATGGAGTACGAAAGGCTCCTTTCGGCATCCGGTCCCACAGGTGGTAAAGTATTGAAACCGTCTGATGGTGAGGAACCCGACTCGGTTGCTTGGATCCAGTGCGTCGGCTCACGTTGCAAGCAGAAGGGTATGCCGTACTGTTCACGGGTATGCTGCATGTACGCCACGAAAGAAGCGGCTATCACCATCGGTGATAACCCGAACATAGATACGGCCATCCATTACATGGACCTTCGTGCTTACGGTAAAGACTTCCAGCAGTATTACGATAAAGCGAAGCAAGAAGGTGTCAGGTACCTCAGAGGTAGGCCTTCTAGAGTCTATAAAAACGAAGACGATAAGTTGGTCGTCGAGTATGAAGATACAGAGAAGGGAGAAGTTACCAAGAACGTTGTAGATATGGTGGTTTTATCCGCAGCTATCGTGCCGTCCAGCGGTAACGAAAAGCTGGCTGAGATACTAGATGTCGAGTTGGACGAGAACGGATTCTTCGAATCTAAAGACACTCTGACCGCGCCCATGGATTCTACAAGGGACGGGATATATCTAGCGGGATGTTCACAAGCTCCGAAGGATATACCGGACAGCGTGGCACAGGCCAGCGGTGCAGCCGCTCGAGCTTTAGGGCCGCTGAAGGGAAGGAAAAGGAAAGGTAGACCGGAAAAACCGGAAGAGCGAGATGTGAGTAAAGAGCAGCCCCGGATCGGTGTGTTCGTCTGCAACTGCGGTAAGAACATAGGTAACTACGTGGATGTACCCGGCGTTGCAGAATCGGTAAAGGATATCCCGGGTGTAGTACACGTCGACGAGAGCATGTTCGCATGTTCGGAAGATGCTCAGAGCAAGATAAAGGAAGCTATAGAAGAGCACGATCTGAACAGGATAGTTGTTTCAGCTTGTTCACCCAGGACCCACGGAGAGCTTTTCAAGGACACCATGGAAGAGGCCGGATTGAACAGGTATCTCTTCGAGATGGCGAACATCCGGAACCAGTGCAGCTGGGTCCACAGCGATGAGCCGGAAAAGGCAACGCAGAAGGCGAAACTGCTCACCAAGATGGCGGTAGCTAAAGCCAAAAGGCTATCGGCACTCCAGGAGCACGAGATAGACGTCGGCGATAAGACGCTGATAATCGGCGGCGGTCCAGCGGGTATGCAGACCGCGCTGAGTTTAGCCGATGCAGGTCAAAAAGTGACTCTAGTGGAAAGGGAAGATAAACTAGGTGGAAAACTCAACAGGTTGAACACATTGTTCCCAACCGAGATAGACGCCGGCGAGATGGCCAAGAACCTTGCCCATAAGATCGCAGATAATGATAATATCGACGTGAGGCTATCCTCGGAAGTGCAGGGTATCGATGGATATGTAGGTAATTACGAAGTAAAGATCAACGACGAGACCATAGAAGTGGATACGATAGTTCTAGCTACCGGATTCCAGGAGATCGATCCGAACGAACATTACTCGTACGGGAAGGATAAAAGGATAATGACACAGCTGGAATTGGACGAAGCTCTAGCAGAAGATAAGATGGAAGACCCAGAAACGGTCGTTTTCATCAACTGTGTAGGTGCCATGGAAGAGGACAGACCGTGGTGCTGCAGGGTCGGATGCGGTAACTCGCTGAAGAACGCCAAAGCTATCAAGGACAAGTATCCGAACTCGGACGTATATATTATATACAAAGATATGAGGGTCTTCGGAAAGAAAGAAGAAGAGTATTACATGGATGTAGAGGGAGAGGACGGAGTCATCTTCCTGAGATATTCCAGTGATAACAAACCGGAGGTCGATATCGACGAGGATAAACTGCATCTCAAGGTCTACGACAATCTGCTGGACGAGGAGATCGAGATCGATTCCGATTATCTTGTTTTGGCCATGCAGCTTGAAGGTGACTACAGCGCAGGTGACCTCAAGAAGATGCTGAAGGTTTCATCAGATCCTGCGGGATTCTACATGGAAGCCCACGCCAAGTTGAGACCATTAGAGTTCCCCTCTGAGGGAGTATACCTAGCAGGTGGAGCCCACTATCCGAAGAACATCTCGGATACACTGTCCCAGGCGGACGGTGCGGCTTCGAAAGCGGCCATACCCATGATGCGGGGTTACAGCAAGAGCGAGGGCATAATAGCTGAGATAGATGAAGACAGGTGCAGCGGCTGTAAGATGTGCATAGCCGTGTGTCCTTACGGTGCCATCGAAGCCAACGAAGAAGAAGGTGTAGCCGAGATAACCGACGTGCTCTGTAAAGGGTGCGGTTCATGCGCCAGTGTTTGCCCTGTAGGAGCCATCGACCAGAAAGGCTTCGAGGACGACATGATCGACGCCATGATCAAAGCCGCTCTCATCGAGGGCGAAGAGGAGGTGTTATGATGGCGGACAACGGAGAAGATTTCGAACCAAAGATAATCGCATTCTTGTGTAACTGGTGCAGCTACGCAGGAGCGGATCTAGCCGGTGTCAGCAGAGAACAGTATCCTCCAAACATATTGAATATCAAAGTGATGTGCTCGTCAAGGGTTTCACCGGAGCACGTATTCGAATCGTTCAAGGACGGTGCAGACGGCGTTCTCATAGCCGGCTGTCACCCCGGAGACTGCCATTACATAGATGGAAATTACAAGACCATCAGGAAGAACGAACTGATCCACAAGATGCTCGATGATATGGGTATCAATCCCAAAAGATTGAGGTTAGATTGGATATCTTCCGCTGAAGGCGGTAAGTTCGCACGGGTCATGAGAGAGATGACAGAGGAGATAAAAGAGATAGGACCGCTGGATTTTGAAGCTGTCTCCGATGAGGAGGGTATACAATGACGGAAAAGAAGAAGATAGGATTTTACTGGTGCGGTGCCTGCGGCGGCTGCGAAATCAGTGTTCTAGATATAGACGAGATGATACTGGAAGTAGTAGATAAAGCGGATATCGTGTTCTGGCCCTGTGCCATGGATCCGAAATACGAAGATGTCAGGGCCATGGACGACGATTTCATGGATTACGTGTTCATCAACGGCTCTGTTCGGTTAGAAGAGAACAAAGAGATGGTAGAACTGCTCAGGGAGAAGGCGAAGAACGTCGTAGCTTACGGTTCATGTTCCAGCAACGGCGGACTTTTCGGACTGGGTAATCTGTACAGTAGGGAAGAACTATTGAAGAAAGCGTACACGACCAAATCCACCGACGGAGATACCATACCTCAGAAGAAGAGCAAGGTGGAAGAAGGAGAACTGACGCTTCCGGAGATGCTCCATCATATAGTTCCTCTCAATGAAGTTATAGAAGTAGATTATTTTCTACCGGGATGCCCTCCACTGCCGAATCAACTAGAGGAGGCATTTCCAGCGCTTCTAGATGATGACGTAGATGTGGGAAAATTCGATCTTATATCAGAAAAGAGCGTATGCGACGTATGTCCCCTCGAGAGAGAAGAGAAGAGGATACCTGAACTCAAACCGATACAAGAAGTGGATCTGGATCCGGACCAATGCATCTTGGATCAAGGTGTTCTCTGCATGGGTCCCGCTACAGGCGGGATGTGCGACGCACCGTGCCCAGAAGTAGGTCACCCGTGTATAGGGTGTAACGGACCTGTCAGGAACGTGCTGGATCAAGGAGCAAGGATGGCTTCGGCATTGGCTTCCGTTATAGGTATCGAGGGTGAAGAGAGGATGAGTGAAGAAGAAGTGAAGGAAGCGATAGCCTCGGTCAGAGACCCCACCGGTTCTTTCTACAGGTTCAGCCTGCCGAGCAGTATCATGCAGTTCAGAAGAGGTGATAACGATGAGTGAAAGTAACGAGAACAAGATCTCCATCGACCCTATAACAAGATTAGAAGGTCACGGTAAGATCGAGATATTTTTAGACGATAACAAGAACGTGGATAATGCTTATCTGCAGGTTCCAGAATTCAAAGGTTTCGAGAAGTTCTGTCAGGGTAGGAGGGCGGAGGACATGCCCACCATAACCAGCAGGATCTGTGGTGTCTGCCCAGTGGCGCATCACGTGGCTTCTGCGAAGGCTCTTGACGATGCCTATGATGTAGAGCCGCCGGAACCCGCCAAGAAGATGAGAGAGGCGTTCTACAATGGATATATCTACGCGGATCACCTTTTACATTTCTTCTACCTGGCCAGCCCGGACTTCATAGTCGGTACAGATGCTCCTAGAGAAGAGAGGAACATCCTAGGTGTCATCGAGAAGGTCGGCTTGGATATAGGTAAGAAAGTCATCAAGCAGAGGGGTAAAGGACAGGAGATCATCAGGATGTTCGGCGGTAAAGCGGTCCATCCGTGCTACAGTGTCCCGGGAGGTAATACGAAATCGCTGAGCAGCGATGAAAGGCAGGAACTCATCGAGATGTCGGAAGATATGGTGGAT
>CAZFVW010000113.1:0-5862 GCA_964522285.1 uncultured Thermoplasmata archaeon
ACTCCTCCTAGTCGGTAAGATAGTAGGCGTGTTCGACCCTATATAGCTGTCTCCATCCAAGAATCTGACGAGAGGAGAAGCGCTTTCGAATCCGACGTTCTCGACCACCGCTTTTATCTTGTATGAACGGGTCAACATCGGACTGTCAGTATCGACCTCCACATCTACATCGGACACTCTTAATTCAGGTCGTTCATCGATCTTCCCGAACTCCCTTCCTACCATATAGATGAACTCATCGATAGCCCGCATATCCGACGTGTCTACATCGCCTGCCGGCCATTTAGTGAAATTACCGACTATGGGGCCATCTACACTGAAAAGGTCCACACCCAATAATACGACTTTACTCTCACCATCACCGTAAAACGACGATATGTTGTTGCCGTTCTCGTCCGTGAAAAGCACCTCACCGTGATTGCTCACGCCATCAAAAGCTCTGACACTAGCTCCATCAAGCGAATATTTCATACCATGGCTGATGTTGTGGTTTCGTACACCCAATAAATTCTCTGGTACAACATCATCGTGAGAGATGCTGGCAGGTTCGATACCCATCATCTCTAACATGGCATCACCATGATCTGGAGTATTATTCAGATCTTCTATTATATTTTCACCTATCAACAGAACGTTGGTGCCGGTGTTGTTGAGGAATCCGTTAGAATCTTGATAATCGATCAGCTGTTCTATCTCGTTAGGATTGAGAGTATCAGCACTTTGACCTGTCACCCAGAACACCGCGTTATATCTTTTCATATCCTCTGCGGTAGGATCGCCGTTCTGATCTGATTCGGACACATCGTAATCGATACCTTTCTCATAACCCAACTCGTTCATCACTTCCAATAATCTCCCAGTAGTATCATCATCACTATTATCCTGGTCATCATCAACGACCAGTGTCGAAAAGCGGACGTTCACTTCTACCTGGTCTCCCGATATGTTCAGGTTCTTGTACGTTATATCGTTATTTTCCTCGTTGGTCTCTTCGATGTCATCATAAGGATCTGCTATAACTCTCAATGTGTGTCTTCCTACAGGTTGGGCGGTCCAAGTGAAGTTTATCGAGGCCGTTCCTCCCTTGCCCTCTATATATAAGGGATCTTTATTTTGCATATCATTGGGTTGTATCAGGTCGAAGTCGTCATCTACCTGCATCCTGACAGTCACGTTCTGACCTTCGAGACCGTTATTCCTGAGTGTGGCATTGACCACAACCTCATCTTTGAACATGGGTGCTGAAGGTGTTATCGATTGAGAAGATACGGATATATCTACACCGCTTCTCGAAGTTATATTGACCAACCAACCGATGACCTCCTGGGCCATGGTCGTTCTCATCGTCGAACCGTCGATGGATTTGAACAAGTATGAGCTCAAAGCAGAACGGTTATCACCATTTCGCTCGAACCCCGCTCCTACCAAGTTTCCATTCCCGTTATCTTCATTCAACATATTGACATCATCATATCCCCCAGTACCAGTTATCGGCCTGTATAAACTGTTAGTTACAACAGGGTACTTGAAATTACCGAAAGTACCGTTATCTCCTAAAACAGGAACTTGTAGACCTCTATTGATCTCGGCTTCGGCTCCTATGCTGTTCGCTCCAAAATATGTCCCTAAAAATGTAGTATCGACCCGGTTAAGATTCAATCCGATCAGCCACAACTTTTTACCGTCCACCATATAATCCTCTAGATTGTCCACATCATCATCCGTAAGAGGATCTACGGGGTCCTTTCCGGTCATCCATATGGTCATCCCATATCGATATAATGTTTCTTTATCGGGCCCATCTTCACCCGTCTCGACAACGCTTACAGAATAATCGTAATCCAATTCATCCAATGCATCCTGCATATAGATTGATTCTCTTTGAACGGTGCCGCCGTCATCGACTATCAGTATACGCGGATTCACGTTGACGGTACCCGTAGCTTCGTTATCGGCCCAATTGCTGTCGTCCATCTCGACCCACTCGCCCTCGTATCTGACATTCAAGAAGATGTCATCACCCCTTGAGTTGCTCACATTCACGGTGATCTGATGCTGACTAGCGTTTTCGATACGGAAATTAGCTGAAACTCGTGTAGGAGATGGCCCGGACGTAAGATTGACGTCCTCCATGGTCGGGACTACCAGTTCTCTTTCGTTAGTTTTAGTATGGTTATCCCATATCGTTATATTAGACCTTATATCGAAGTCGCCATTGTTGTATACTAAAGCACTTACAGTGACCCTCTCTTTTTCTGTTGGGTTCAGAGGGCTGAACTCGACATTCCCAACCACTATGTCCGGCGGATTTTCAAAAGCTGCCATTTCACCGATGTTCAAGTTTGCATAAGTTGGAGAGGTGCTTTTCACCGTTCTGTTGTATTCCGCAGTGAATTTTAGCACGTATGTTCCATCTTCTGCTTTATTTGATATATTACAGATCGTCTCATATCTATTGCCCTTCGTATGATGCAGTTCATAAACTCCCTTATCATGAGGGGTGAAAACTTCACTTTTCATAGATACATTGACGGTTATGTTGGATGGATCTATACCTGGTGACACGACTTCTGCTTTCAAAGTGACCGTATTCCCCTGCTCCCCGTAATTTCTCCAGGGATGCATCGGATCGTATTCTATGTCGACAGACTTTATCATTATCGGGGCCGATACATCCTTTGTGACCTCGCTGCGCCAAACAACGCTGTTAGTGTTCTGATCCACTATCACGATCTCTATCTTATCTGCATTATATAGATCTGAAACTTTCAAGTCGGTAGTATCATCGCACCTGATCGTCAACTTCTCGTTCATTTTCCATTCGTCATCATCCTCCCCACTCAATTCCATTTCCGGGTCGGAGAAAGCAAAAGAAGTAGTCTCCACGTCATTTAGAACGATATAAATCGGGGTGGTATACGTATTCAATTCGTGTCCACCCTTATTGGTGATATTTATGAAAGCTGCGGAAATATCGTCGTTGAATTCTATATTTCCATCGAAATCGACATAAGTGCTCCTCTCTGGCGTTTCGAGCATGCTAACAGCACCGAATATCGATGAAAACAATACTACTGTGATACTCAATGTCAAAATACTTCCGACTACTTCCGAAACTCCGCTCTCGTCTTTATATATACTGCGGTTCATCTGCAAATTTTAGCCCCCAAATAGGTTAGAAGAATATCGTTCGTTGGTTATATAAGGATTATGTGGTAATTACCATTTTTTGATGGTAATCTAAGAGGTTTATGAGCACACGTCGATACCTCCATTAACATTATATACACTTACTTCATTTATATATTGGAAATGGTGCATTATAATGGGAGAAAAACCTAATGTAGGGATGATCGAAAGGGTCAAGGGTTTTATCAAATCTAAACCTATCTTACCCTCGGACCAGGTCGACCAATATATAACCGGGAATCTACCTAGATATATCAAGGAGTACAAATTGGCCATGAGAAGCGACCTAGACGACGTCGACAAAAAGGTCGAAAGGTTCGTCGAGGAAGCTGATGAATTGAACGAGTGGAAGAAAAAGACCGATATCAAGCTCGATAATATGAAGAATAAGGTTAAAAGGCTGGAAAAATTGTACGGATTGGAGGAGCGATGATCATGGGTGCAGGAGCAGCTATCGTTATAATCCTGATCGTGTTCGCTCTGGTCGTCCTTTACCTTAGGCATAGAGCGAAAAAACAAGCCCTCGAAAAGATCTACGGCCATGTCCCATCCCATGTAGAACTCTATTTCGAAGAGTACTTCGAGGATATGATCGACAGTTGGGACCTTATAAAAAGAGATGAAGCAAAGGAATGGTCACAAGGTATGGAAGGCCGGCTTAACAGTATATCAATGGAGATAGATAGATTGAAAAACAAAAGTAGTAAGATAGATGACCAATTCGATAAAGTCGAGTCGAGGATAGGAGACCTTGAAGAAGAATGGAATGAAGAGGTGAAATTATGAGCGCTGCAGAAATTATTTCGGAAAATTTTTTACTGATATTCTATTCTATAGTAGTGATATTAATATTGGCTATAATCGCAAAGATCTTGAACACTAGAGAACGAGAGAAAACAAGGAGAGAACTTGCGGACATGAACCTTAAAAACAAAAAGCTTGACATGATGGAGAGAGAGAAGCACCTGGATAAGCTCAAAGAGACTTCTATGGTCCTGAAGGACGATGAAAAGACCAAGATCGACGAGATAGAGAGGGACAAAGCGATACTATCCAGAAGGAGTCTAGCTTTGATGAACGAGATCGAGGAAAGGATGCAGCGTCTAGAGAGAGGAACGGACAACGCTAAACTTCTAAGAACTATCAAAGACATAAAAGGGGCCGAGAACGACCTCTTCGGGAACAGGGGTGAATAGATATGAATGAATATCAAGATGTTGGAGATAGTGTCCGGGATAATACAACAGATATAATGGATAAGATCCACGAATTTATCTTTCCGGGTGAATTCGATATCGAAGGTACAGGTTACGAGAGGAACGTTCTAGACAGAAGGATAGAAAAGTACCTAGACCAGCATTTCGATGAATACATAGAAGAATTCGGCCTCGTAAGAAAGTTGGACCTGGAAGTATACGAAGAACAGTTGGATTATATAGTAGATAGTATAAGAGATGTTGACGATTTCCAGAAAGATACTGAAGCGGAATTAGCCTCGTTGAAGAGGAGATTGGATAAGATAGAAGAACATAAATTGTGAGATACTGGAGTGAATTCAGATGGTCATGAGAATAAGGAGGAAAAACCTTAGCCTTGAGGGAGTAATAAAGAGCTATGTGCTCGCCCAAAAAGAAAAACCTTACAAGAAGATCAAATTGCTCCAGATATACTTGAAAGCCATGGGTATCGCGGACCCGAGTTTAAGAGAACTGAGAGATCTGATCAAAAAAGAGATCGAACGGGAAGAGAAAAGAGAGAAGATCGAGAGGTCGGAACGTAGCTTGTTCACTAAAGACGAAGCCGGTAAAGAAAATAAATACGGTTCTGCATACTGTGATAATTGTTCCATGTATAAAAACTATGAAAAGGAATGTCCATACTGTGGAAGTTTGGAGATGACCTTCTAGGGTGAAATTATGAACACAAAATTGTATTCTGACCTTGTCAGAAGGAAAGTTCAAGTGCCTGATGATAGAAAAAGCGCTAAGATCGTTGATGTTATCGTGCATAAAGAGAAGGGCAGATGGAAAGCAGACGAAGTTATGGTTGAATCAGGATGGATCGATAAAGATGCGATGTTCTTCCCTACGAGATCGTTAACGGACCCAAAAACGGAGGGGGAGATCAGGATCAAAGAACATATAAAGGGAACAAAAAGCCCGAAAACTGGAGATATGTTCTTATCTAGACTCAAAAAATCTAGAGTGATATCCACCGATGATGAAGAATTGGGCAGAGCTTACGACTTTGAGATCTTCATTGGTGAGAAAACATGGATCGTGTGGAAGATATTGGTCAACCCGATCGGTATCAATCCCAACAAGAGAAGATTGAGGATACCTATCAAGAACGTGAAAAAGATGGATTCGAAGAACATCTGGGTAGAACCAAATGACGACAACGATGGGTATGAAAAAGGTGATTAAATTTGAGCGGTATCGTAGGATTGCTTCTGTTGTTGATGATCTTGCTAGCCTTGTATTCTATCGTAGTTACAGTCATACTGATAAGTGAAAGAAAAAGAAGGATGGATCTAGAAAACAGTTTAGCCGACATTTATATAGATGGAGAAGACAGATTATCTAACAAAGTGAAGGACATCCGTAGGCGTTTAAGTCACGTCAAAAAGAGACCTTCTTCAAAGATCAAGATAGATGAAAAAAGATAGACGGA
>CAZFVW010000114.1:0-5806 GCA_964522285.1 uncultured Thermoplasmata archaeon
GGTCGAATCGCCGGGTTACGAGCCTCTATGGACAGCCGTGGAAAACGATGGTTGCAGGGTCAAAAGGCTCGATAGAAGGTACGATGAGGGATACAAGATCGATATGGAACGGTTGAAAGAAGCGATATCTGACGATACGAAGGGTATCGTGATGACCAACCCGCACAATCCCAGCGGTGTTTTTCTGGATGGTGATGAACTCAAGAGCGTCTACGAGATCGCCGAGGATAAGGGTATAAAACTGATAGTGGACGAGATATATCGAGATTTTATCGAGGACAGCAGTTCCGCCGTTGATATGGGACCCGACGTTATCGTTACAACTAGTCTTTCCAAGGTCTACGGCATGGGAGGTGTAAGGATGGGGTGGATCGCTTCTAAAGATAAAGACCTAATAGATAAGATAGATGAATTCAAGATCAAGATCAACCTTCTGAATTCTACTCTATCAGAGAAAGTGACTATCCAGTTGCTTGATAGAAGGCAGAAGATCATCCAGAAAGTTAGGGACGAGGCCGAGAGGGGAAGGAGTTTGATACGTGGATGGATAAGCGGTAGTCCTTCTGTTGATTGGGTGGAACCGGACCCGGGCATAATCTCTTTTCCCAGATTGGATATCGACATGTCAGCGGAGGAGTTTGCTATAAAAGCCAGGGGCCACGGTGTGCTTGTGGCACCAGGTGAGTATTTCACCCGAGATGGAGAACTGACGGATCATATCCGATTGACCTTCGGAAAAGGATTTTCCGCCGCTGCAGAAGGTGTGAGGAGACTCTCAAAAGTTTTAGAGGAATGTAAAAGATGACAGAGAAGATGGGTGTGAAGACGAAACTGAAGATCGCGTTCTTCATCAATATAGGCCTTCTCATCATCGAAGTTATCGGTTTCTTTCTATCCAATTCACTTGCACTCCTAGGTGACGCAGGGCACGTTTCTATAGACATACTAGCCATCGGCGGGGCTCTTTTGGCTATCAATCTAGCCGCTAGACCCGCACACGAGGAAGCGACTTTTGGTTACCACCGGGCAGAAGTTCTATCCGCTTTCTTCAACTCGCTTCTCCTGTTAGGAGTCAGCGGTTACATCCTTTACGAAGCATATTTCAGGTTCTTGGAACCGGAGCCCGTGCAGACCAGCCAGATGCTTGTGATAGCGGTCATCGGTTTGATCGGGAATCTCTATGCAGCCTACACTTTACACGGGCATAAAGATATCAACGTGCGGGGGGCTTTCATGCATCTTCTGGCGGACACACTCTCCAGTGGGGCTGTCGTGGTAGGGGCCGTTCTCATAATGTTCACGGGATACTACATCATCGACCCGCTGATGAGCCTGATAATCGTGTTTTTCGTCGTGTCAGGTGCTATCCGTCTTCTGAAAGAATCACTAGGTATCATGATGCAGTTGACTCCGGAGGAACTGGAGGTGCAGGAGATAGTCGAGAGATTGGGTGAGATCGAGGGGATAAACGACGTCCACGATGTTCATCTCTGGACCCTCTGCTCGAGCATAAATTCCTTCTCCGCCCATCTCGTGGTTGATGATATATCCGTGATAGAGAGCGAAAGTCTGAAAGCCAATGTCAGAGATATACTTCACGATGAATTTCACGTATATCACTCGACCTTAGAGGTAGAGTGCAGGGGGTGCGGAGACGAGACCGTCCAGACTATCTGCCATCCTCCAGATTTACAAGATGAAGAGGGGCATGAACATTGACATGTCCAACACATTTTTATAACAAAGAAAGAGTGAGAACAGGAAATGATAACGATATTAGGTGTAGGCCACGTTTTCGATATACAGGAAAGGGTGAAAAGTGAGATAGCTGCTCGGAACCCAGCTGTGGTAGCCGTTGAACTGGACCGGGGCAGATACGAATCTTTGAGATCTGGTGATAAGGGTAAGGGAGCACCGTTGATATATCGAGCCATGTCTCTGATACAAAAGAGGATAGCTGAAAAATTCGAGGTCAAGGTGGGCAGCGAGATGCTGGCAGCCGTAGATATCGCTGAAGAGATCGGTTCCAATGTGGCCCTGATAGATATGCCTTCTCAGATAGTGTTCAAGAAGATGCTGGGACAGATGAGCATCAAGGAGAAGATATACTTCTTCTTCGGTACCGTGGCAGGATTGTTCGTAGGTAAGAAAAAGATAGAGAAAGAGATGGACAGGTACGAGAAACACTCTGGAGATTACATGAAAGTTGTCGAAAAGGAGATGCCCGCCCTCTCTAAAGTTCTGATAGATGAAAGGAACGTCCATATGGCCAAGAACATCGTGAAACTGGAAGAACGTTTCGGATCGGTGGTGGCGGTTGTCGGTGATGGGCACGTTCCCGGTTTGTTAAGGGAGATAAAGGATAGATCGGAGGAGGTTGAAGGAGATATCGAAGTCCTCCGACTGAAGGATATCAGAAAGAAAAAAGATAGTAAGGATAACAGCGAGATCAGTTTCAGTTTTTCATATGAAGCCTAAAATACCGAAAAGATAGGATCATAGATATTTTACTAAATATTTAATAAACACAAACCATTCCGTTCTTAAACAGATATGAAAGATGATTGGCATTCGCTCTCTCTGGACAAGTTATATGATCGGCTTAAAAGTTCGGAGAAGGGATTAACAAAAAAGGAAGCTGAACGCAGGCTTGAGAAATACGGGAGGAACGAGATAGAGGAAGGCGAACAGATCTCCGCCTTCAGTATATTATTGGAACAGTTCAAGGATTTTCTGATATGGATACTCATAGCAGCAGCGGTGATATCGTTCCTGGTCGGGCACGCCATCGATGCATATCTGATAATCACGATAGTTTTAGCCAATGGGATATTCGGATTCGTTCAGGACTGGAAAGCCGAGCAGTCTATACAGGCTCTTAAAGAGATGGCGGCCCAAGAAGCTGTTGTCCAGAGGGACGGTAAGAAACATAAGTTAGAGTCTTCTGAGATAGTTCCTGGAGACGTTATCTTCGTCAGCCAGGGTGACGCTGTCCCGGCAGATGCTAGGTTGATAGACCAGCAGAACCTCCAGGTAGACGAATCCGCACTTACCGGTGAGAGTGCTGCAGTGAACAAAAAAGATCACGTTATCGAGGAAGATACAGATCTGGCTGAAAGGGAGAACATGGTCTATAAAGAGACCAATGTGGTGAAAGGCAGGGGTGAAGCAGTTGTTATCGGCACAGGTATGAAAACCGAGATCGGCAAGATCGCCACTGAACTGCAGAAAGTTGAGGAAGAAGAGACCGTCTTCCAGAAGGAAGTCAACGACTTAGGGAAAAAATTGGGGGTCATGATACTCGGTATCTGTGCAGCGTTGATCCCGATATTGTATTTAAGAAACGTGGGATTGCTGGATTCGTTCATCACCGCCATAGCACTGGCCGTTGCAGCTGTTCCAGAAGGATTACCGGCTGTGGTGACTTTGACTCTAGCTCTGGGCACTCGAAAGATGCTGAAAAAGAAGGCGTTGGTCAGGAGACTACCGGTAATCGAATCGCTGGGTTCCGTTGACGTGATCTGCACCGATAAAACCGGAACGTTGACCGAAAGCAAGATGGTCGTCAAGAAGATATTATTCGATGATAAGATCATAGATGTTTCGGGGGGATATTCTGATGAAGGGGGATTTTCTCATAAAGGAAAGAAAGTCGATACAAAAAATTTGAAGTCCATACTTCAAGCAGGTGCTCTCTGCAACGATTCCGAGATCTCGGGCGGGGAGGTCATCGGAGATCCGACGGAGGTCGCCTTGATACAATCCGCGCTCAAAGCGGGCTTCAAAAAAGAGGAGATGGAAGAGAAATTCAGAAGGATCGACGAGATACCATTCTCTTCCGAGAGGAAGATGATGACCACTATCCACGACGGTCCCGGTGACAACGACAAGGCATTCGTCAAGGGTGCTCCGGAGGTCATACTCGATCACTGTGATAGGTACTATCAAGGTGGGGAGATCAAAGAGCTCACTGAAGAGAAAAAAGAAGAATTCATCCAGAAAAACGAAAACTTTGCCGACGATGCTCTTAGAGTACTGGCAATGGCCTATAATGATATCACACTCAAAGGTGTTGAAGACGAAGATAAGAAAGAGGAGATCGAAGGTGTCGAAGGGGGTAAGATAGAAGAAGATCTAATATTCCTGGGGCTGCAGGGTATGATGGATCCTCCAAGGGAGGAAGTTAAGGAAGCTATAGATACATGTAGGAAAGCGGGTATCAGGACGGTGATGATCACCGGTGACAATGCTATCACCGCTAAAGCCATCGGTGAAAAGCTGGGTTTCAAAGGTGAAGTGATCACGGGAAGACAACTGGAAGCGATGTCGAAGGATGAATTGAGTGAGAAAGTGAAGACCGCTAATATATTCGCCAGGGTCTCACCCACCCACAAGGTGAACATACTCAGAGCCTTGAAATCTCACGGGCATATAGTCGCCATGACCGGGGACGGAGTGAATGATGCTCCATCACTCAAAGAATCCGACGTTGGAATAGCCATGGGCCAGAGGGGGACCGATGTTTCCCAGCAGGCATCTGATATCGTTCTTTTGGACGACAATTTTACAACGATAAAGGACGCTATCGAGGAAGGCAGAGGTATCTTCGACAACATACGGAAGTTCGTCAATCTACTTCTATCCGGTAATGCAGGGGAAGTGATGATAGTTCTGATAGCGTCACTGATAGGGCTAGGTTTACCTTTAACAGCGGTCATGCTGCTGTGGATAAACCTGCTGACGGACGGATTGCCCGCCCTTGCCATGGGTGTTGACCCCTCTTCAGAAGAGATCATGAATAGAAAACCCAAAGCGAAAGATGAGAACATAATCGATAGAACACTAGCGTTTTCTATCGCCTGGATAGGTGTATGGGTGACTATGATCTGCCTATCGCTCTACTGGTATGGACTCTCGATAGACCCTGAGAATCTTAGATTAGCCCAGACTCTAACCTTCACTTCGCTGGTGGTTTTAGAACTGATCGAAGTGATCCCGATACGGTCTAGATACGGCACTCCGATATTTTCTAACAAATGGCTCGGATCCGCCATCGCGATATCATTGATCATGCATATGGTGGTATTGTATTCCCCACTGAACAGCTACTTCAAGGTCGTGCCATTGGGTCTGAAATCCTGGTTAATGGTTCTAGCAGGGGCAGGGATATTCGCCATCGCCATGATAGCCATGAGGTTGATAGAGAACAGATTCTTTGTAAAAAATGCATAATGATCCTTGGATGCAAAAACCAAAAATTAAACAATAACCTAGTAGTTCTGTCCCTATGGCGAAAACAAGAAGGTTGGTCCTGGATGTTTTGAAACCCCACGATCCGGGTAAAGTGAGGATGGCCAGCGAGATAGCTGACCTTTCTTCAGTCTCGTCGGTCAACTGTATACTTTATGAAGTCGATAAACAGGTAGAGAACGTCAAGCTGACCGTAGTCGGTCCAGACCTGGATTTTGATATTATAGAAGATAAGATAGAATCTCTCGGAGGATCGATACATTCGATAGACGAGGTCGTGGTCGGTGAAAAGATCATCGACGAGGTCAAAACACCCCAGGATAATGAATGATTTAAGAGAAGAGGAATATATCAAGACCGTGATCTGAAAATGCTAAAAGATCTGAAACGTAGGATATTTCAAAGTGAAGGGGAGAGCATAGCCCAGCGTTATATAGTTCTCAACGGTTTTGACGGGATATTAACGGTGCTGGGTATAACCGTGGGAGCATTCTCTGCACAGGTTGATTCACCAGTAGTTCTTATAACCTCTGGATTGGGGGCGGCGGTGGGTCTG
>CAZFVW010000115.1:0-1626 GCA_964522285.1 uncultured Thermoplasmata archaeon
TTTACAACATCTGGATTGTCGAAAACCAATTTTTTCTCCGGTGTTTCGATCGTGACTTTCACGGCATCGATATCATCGGTCTCCATACCCATCTTCTTCATCATACGTTTCATCTGTCGAGGATTTCCACTTCCTCCTGGCATCATCTCTTTCCACCTACGTCTTATAGGATTATATATCTATAAAATGGTTACGCCTGTTATATCACCGTCGAAAATTGAGGGATAACCTTCAAAAAAGATAAATCCTAAAGTGTAATTACCCTAGATATAACCCTTCGACCAAAGGAGAGAAAAAATGCTGATCAGAGGACCCGGATCAAAGAAACTGTGCGATAGGATAATCAAGAGAAACGAAGACATAGATGTAGTCGATGTCGGATCGAAAATATTTCCAGATGGTGAGATCTACGTTCGTTTGGAAGGCGACGTCAAGGGAGAGGATTGCTACCTCGTCCAGACCACCTACCCTAATAGAAATCTGATTGAACTCTTCTTCGTCCAGGACGCTCTGATCGAGAACGGAGCCAATTCGGTTACAGTCGTTGCCCCTTATTATTCCTACGCCCGACAGGACCAGATATTCGAAAAGGGGGAGGGATTGAGTGCCCGCAGTATAGCGAAAAGGATCCAGATCGATGCCAAGGCGTTCTACTCTGTGGACCTGCACTCTGAGAAGATCTTGGACTTCTTCGATATATTTTCATATAACTTCTCGGCCATGCCCCTTCTTGCTGATCACTCAGAGGTATATGACCCGGGCCTATTCATCTCACCTGACGAGGGCGGCTTGGAAAGGGTAAAAACAGCTGCGGAAGAAGTAGATATAGAGTGGGATTATCTCGAGAAGAACAGGATAGACGGAGAAACAGTAGAGATAAGTACCAAGAGCATAGGCGTAGAGGGTAAAACTGTGGTCATACTGGACGATATAATATCCACTGGCGGTACCATGAGGGAGGCCTCCAAACAGCTGCTGGACCAGGGTGCGGAAGAAGTCCACGCCGGCTGTACCCACGGACTATTCGTTGGAGATGCTATGGAGAAGTTGGACGAAGTCTGCGACTCTATATTCTGTACAGATACGATAGAGTGCGATAAGACCGAGGTAACGGTCGCTCCCTTCATAGAAGAGATAATAGAGTAGAGACGGATTTGAGGTAGTTATTCGCCCGTTATACACTCTAAATATTGAGTTTATTCGAAGAATGTGCGAAACTCCTTTTATATAACCCTGCCGTTTTTTAGTACAACAAATCACGATAACAAAGATTTCCTCCTCTTACTTTCCTCCTCTTTCCCTTTATCACGATAACAACCTCCTCAACCCCTTTTTTTAGGGGTTTCAAGAAAAAGGTGTGCAAAATGTTAGGAAAAAAATCCAAGGTGCTCCGTTTCGGAGTTTTCGCATGTATCGCATTGATGCTTATATCTGCTTTTACCGTTTTAGCTGATGCCGAAGAAACAAATCACGGAGAATTAGGCGAGATCAACGGCGTGGAAGTAGAGCTAAATATGGACGATTCACCCGAGATCGTTTTGAGTGAAGAAGGTGTTGAGCTCTACAGTATAGCTTATGACAAGTTGATAATCGGTGAATCCGAGGTTACTTTGAACGGTGATTGGC
>CAZFVW010000115.1:1636-5803 GCA_964522285.1 uncultured Thermoplasmata archaeon
TGGCAAGTTACCCACGAGAAGGTAGAAGATACAAGATACCCTCATATACGTATCCAGATGGACAGGATGATAGACCATGAAGCTGTGACGGGCCATCTTTATTTCACGATAAACGTCTTATCGCTTTCAAAGAATACGGAAGTTTCATTCTCTTTTAAACTCGAGGACATCTCATATCTAGCCTCGGAGAGATTGTTGATCATACAGGATATAGATACCAACGGCCAGATAGCGAGAAAACCGGGGGAGAAAGAACCGGGTAAGGGATTGATAGAATATTATGAATTCTCTTTCGAAGACGGACATAAAGGATTCTACAGTTGGAACATCGAATCGACCGTAGGCGGGGAGAAGAAAGATTCCATATTCATGCCCTTACAGGACGGTGCGACCTTCGCTTTAGGGACTTTTTACGAAGTCGGTGCGGAGGAAGTGTCGATGTCTCCGGTCGATGTGGACAACACCAGGATGAGTGCGATGGTCCCTGTTCCAGAAACCTATGACAGGGTGCCTTCCTTCATGATAGGCGCACTGGTTACCAGCGGTTTGATAGTCGGCGTGGTCTTTGAGAAAAGAAGAGAATACTACGAGAAAAAAGAGTCTACATCCTTCTTGAGATTGGAAGATTCACCTTACTATAAAGGTAAAGAATAAGGTAGATTCAGAAGTTCAGCTAGTTTTTCTATACCTTCATATTCTTTAGCGTTCATTCTGACAAGTGTTCCGTGTGGATTGACCTTCTGGAAATCACTTTCTATGACATCTAGGTCCACTTCCATAATATCGGCCAGGTCTATCTTGTTGACTGCTGCGATATCAGACTGTGCGAATATCAAAGGATGCTTACGGATCATATCGTCTCCTTCAGTGACAGAGATTATAACTACACTTGCTTCAGTTCCCAGAGGGAAATCTACAGGGCAGATCAAGTTGCCAACGTTCTCGATAAAAAGGTAATCCAGCTCTTCTAAAGGCAGATCTTCCAGAGCGTGGCTGACGTAGTGAGCGTCTAGATGACAATCTTTTCCAGTGTTTATCGCCACAGAAGGTATACCTCTTTTTGCGAATCTTTTATAATCGTCCTTTCCAGAAAGGTCGCCTGCGATAGCCCCGACCTTCTTATCTTTCATACCGTCGTATAATCTTTCTATCATCGTGGTTTTCCCGGATCCAATCGCACCCAATATGTTGAAAGCACGTATACCGTGATCTTCGAACAACTCTGCGTTCTCTCCAGCTATCCTTTCGTTCTCCTCTAGGATGTTCTTCTCCATGGATACGTCGCAAATTTTATGCATCAATTTTTTCACAAAGGTATCGGTATTAAACTTTTCTGCTCAGGAAGGATCAGCTCATAAAGGATGCATTGTCATCGTAGTGTAAACTCAGATCACTCGTGAAAAACGCTCTGCATCGACTTGACTGGATCTTCTGTCAGCATGAGATCGTCTATATACTGCTTGAAGTGCATGGCACGGCCGTCCAGTATAACAGCCGCCCCTAGATCGTCTTCGCTCCTGACCAACCTACCCGTGGCCTGTAGTATCTTCCTTACAGCCGGAGCTTTCACGGTGTACTCCCACCCCTTGTTGAATTTCATATCGTAGTAGTGCTGGAGCCCCCTCTGTCTAGCCGTGGGTTTCGGATACGGTATCCCAACGACTACAGCTACCTCTAACTCATCTCCCGGGAAATCCATACCCTCGCTTATCCTGCCACCGATGACCGAAAAAAGAACACCTCCGGTCTCCTTGAACTCATCTACCATCTCCATGAGTTCCGGCTGGGTCATACCTCGGCCTTCGATGTAGTGTTCCCTATCATCGTTCTTATCGACCAAGGGCAGACCGATCTCGTCCATCAGATTGTAGCTGGGGAAGAATACGATTATGTTCTTTCGAACGTTCTTCAAGATATCTGAAACGTTCTTTCTTATCTTGTCTATCATCCCCTCTTCTCTAGTGAGCGCATCGTACTGGGTGGTCACACCCTTCATGTAGAAATTAGCCATGTTCTCTTTAGGGAAAGGGCTCGGATATATCTCTGTCTCGGCGTCGTGCGGGAGTCCGAGAGAATCTTTGTACTCCTCCAGCGGTTCTAAAGTGGCAGATTGATGTATGCTGGCATGTGTATAATTCAATGCTTCGGTTAGATTGCTCGGATCCAGGCAGAACCCCTCCCAGCTGGGATTGTCTCCACCGTTTATCAGCTTGATGTATTCAGCACGGTTCACAGAGATCCAGAAAGATAAAAACTCGGCTAGAGAATAGATATACGAGCGGGGCAGTTCCTTTTCCTCCCTCTTCTGCTGCTGTACCAGTTCACCCTGAAGTTTCAGGTCTTTGATCGCGGACTTGAGATCGTTGGTGTTCATACCCAGGGAGTGAAGCAGTTCGGCTTTCAATTCATTAGGTGGTAGCAATCCGTCTTCGTCCACAACGAATTCATCCACCATGTCCAGGAGTATATTGCTCATCAATCGTGAAAGTGAAGTTACGGTCGTGTTGTCTTTCAATTCAGGGTCTCCGAATTCCATGCCCTCGGATACCGCTCTTTCCATCGTGATATTGCTCAACTTTCCTGAAGCCAGCTCTCTAGCATAGCCTGGAAGGTTGTGAGCCTCGTCCACTATGACTATGAGGTCTTCCATCTCCGCGTCCATCCACTCCAGCAGTCTCTTTCGGATGAACTTTTGAAAAAAATAGATGTACGGAGCGGTAACAAGGTCAGCTTGAGGTATCAGAGCTTTGGACAGCTCGTAAGCACACAGCTCGTTCTCAACACAGTAATCCAAGAATTCATCAGCTGTAGGGATATTCTGCTCGGCCCACTCTCTTACTTCTGGGATCTTACACCTCATCAGCCCAGCGTAATACGGGCAGGAGAAATCTTTATTTTCTTTCTCTTCACCATCTACCTCTTCAGCGCTTTTATCCATGGCCTCCCTCACTTCCTTCTTTCTATCGCTGCAGTACTTGGAGAGTTCGTCGGGAGAGCCCTTCTTGAGTTCTTCGTCGTCCAGAGCTAGAAGGCATGTGTTGTTCCTCCCCTGCAGACCGATACCGTAGAACCCTTTCAATTTACGGAGTTCGTGGATGACCTGCTTCTGCTGGCTGTTGGTCCTGGTGAGGTAGATCACTCTCTTATCATGCTTTTTCGCGTACTCGAGAACGGGTGTAAGCGTGCAGATGGTCTTCCCTGAACCCGTAGCGGCCTGGTAAACCATAGATCTACCTTCCTCTAGGCAGGAGTAGACCGACTCCATGATATCTTCTTGATTCGGCCTGGGTTCGTAGGGGAACAATTCCATAACTCTTTCTTTCATAGACACCGGTGAACCCTTAACCATACTATCTTAATAAAAGGTTGAGGGGAGAGAGATGTAAAAGTGGGATCGGAAAGGCCTGTGAACCGTGATAACAAATATATATACTGTATAATGTACGTTTCGAAGAAAGGATGACCGCTGCGAAAGATGTTCTAGAATTAATAGGAAACACACCTCTGGTAAAGATCAACAAGTTGAATCCTTATGACGGTGTTGAATTATATGCAAAACTCGAGAAAATGAACCCCACCGGATCGATCAAGGACCGGGTGGCCTATTATATGATTAAAGATGCAGAGGAGAGAGGCCGAATAGACAAAGACACGGTCATAGTTGAGGCCACCAGCGGTAACACGGGGTTAGGTCTAGCGATGGTCTGTTCTATCAAAGGCTATCACCTGCACCTGACCATGTCCAGGGGTGTGAGCATAGAACGGATCCGGATGCTGACTGCTCTTGGGGCAGAGATCGAGTTCACACCAGAAGATGAAGGGACCGACGGAGCCATAAAAAGAGCAGAAGAACTTGCTGATAAAGAAGGGCACTGGAAACCCAACCAGTTCGATAATCCCGTCAACGTCAGGGCGCACTACGAAACAACCGGTGAGGAGATATTGAGAGATACGGAAGGAAAAGTGACTCATTTCGTAGCCGGGATGGGTACCACAGGCACTTTGATGGGTGTGTCGAAGAGATTGAAAGAGTACGATCCGAACATCCGTGTTATCGGTGTAGAGCCTAATCCAGGATACAAGATACAGGGCTTGAAAAATATGGAGGAGGATATAGTTCCTGGTATATACGATCCAGATAGACTGGACGAGATAAGGTATATCGAG
>CAZFVW010000116.1:0-5788 GCA_964522285.1 uncultured Thermoplasmata archaeon
CCGAGTAGATGACCTTCAACCCTTCGTCTTCCAACTTATCTATGAGGGATCTTATGTTCTCCCTTGCGAAGGCGGTGATGCTCTCACCTATCCTCTTGTCCGTGAACCTGTAGAAAGAGGAAGCGAACACGCCATAGAACGAATTCATGAGAACTTTGATAGCCTTCTGGAGCCCATCGTAGTAGTTCTTTTCTTTACCCTCCGCTTCCTTCATCTTATTCTTAACTTCATCCCGTTCATCCATCAAATCTTTCAATAGAGATGAGAGCAAACCTTCTTTCTGCTCTGGACTCAAAAATTTGATACCCGTAGGGCTCTCGATCTCCCCCTCCTCGGAAAGTGTGGTAAAGCAGATATTGTTCTGGATTATGATGCTCGGATACATGCTTTTGAAGTCCAGCACGCTGACCCACTGGTAAAGACCGGGCTTGATCGCGTGGACGTATCCTCCCTTTATCTTCCCTCTACTCCCTCTATGATGCGTTAGAGGAACACCGACATCATTCCTATCTGCCTTCCTGATCAAAAGAGAATCCACAAGGGTCGATGTTCTACCGTTCAAACCTTCATCTAGTGGTAGTTTCGAGACCGTGGCGATATCCATGGCTTTGTCCAAAGAACCGATCTCCAAAAGTATATCTAAAGCGAGCTCAGAATCAGTAAGGCAGTAATCCATCACCTTCTGTGGGTTCTCGTCCCATTCCCGTTCTATCTCTTTCGGATTCACATCTTCTTTCTCACGGCCCAATAGTTCTTTGGCGACGTGGTTGAGTGTTTCCCTTTTGAGGTCCAATTCAGTCCTGACCGACCACCAAGCATCTGCGATGACCCTTCCATTGACCCTCCACATCCTTTTCCCGAAGCTCTTGATATCCGTCCCGTCCCTACCCAACCCGAAGCTATCTATACCTAGTGCATCGACTCTCTTTTCCAGGTGTGGTATATCGTAACCATTGATGTTGTAACCAGTGATGACATCTGGATCTTCATCAGCCACGAAATCTCTGAAGTCCTGTATTATATCTATTTCATCGCCCTGGAAGCATTCCTCTTTCCTTTCTTCACCGCTTCTCTCATCGTCCACTACACAGCATATCGTGTATATGGTTTCATCTTCTATGCTGTTCTCGATGTCGAAACTAAGTATCTTAAGATCTGGCTTGATCGGTTCCGCTTCGTCTATCTCCTCCACTTCCATCACAATATCTGTGGTGTAATCATCGGAATCGATCTCTTCACCTTCTACCGATACAGTCGACCCCAGGTCCAGATCGTATATGAATCGCTGTATGAAAGGTATATCCGCGGCTAGAACTTTACATCTCTTTTTGAATCTCTTTCTGTAGCCGGGGACTTTCCAAGGGAACGTCACGGTCACCTTTTTACAGTTCTTCTCTTCACCGTCGACCCACAGCGCCTCATCTTCTATCTTCTTGACCTCGTTCTCTTCCTTTAACTTATCCAACTCTTCTGAAGGAGGTTCTACCAGGTAAAAATACGGGTCGAAATCATCGTAGAGCATTGTTATAGATTCACCAGAGTCACATTTAGCGTAGAGTTCTATGACAACTCCATCGTCTTTATTACGATACGATCCGTCTATCAAACGCACAGTTTTTTTCATCTATATTCACTTAGAAACTATCTTTATGATATCTCCATCTTCCAGCTCGTGATCTCTTCCGACCACTCTATCGGTTCTAGCATCCACCGCCCGTATAAATCCTTCCCCTATATCGGTGTGGACGGTAAAGGCCAGGTCTTCGGCGGTGCTTCCCCTACGTAGTAGATAAGCGTCCGGAAGCACTCTTCCCTTTTTATCAGTATAATTATGCTCGTTCTCGACGGGATAAACTACTATCATATCTAGTAGGTCATATACCGCTTTCTCCAATGTCTGCTGAACTCCGAGGCCGTTGTTCTTCTTCATGAAATCTCTTATCTTCTCCAGAGCTTTCTTCTGCTGTTCCGTTATATCTTCACTTATTATCTCGAAGTGATCGTCACCTGGGATATAATCCACGATATCCTTCTCAGAGGCCTTGCGGATAGCCAATTCATACTCAGCGGAAGACGAAACCATGTCGTAGTCAAGTTCTTCAAGTCGAGATATGTTCTCATCCGGCGCTATATCAGCTTTATTAGCAGCTAGTATCATGGGCTTAGTCCTCTTCCTGATGACCTTGGCCAGCATGAACAATTCATCTTCACCCCAGCTTTTCGGACTATCAGGCAATTCGACTTCTCTCAGGGCCCTTGTAACGTTCGCTTCTGTAACGCCTAGACCGGAGAGCTGTTCATAGATGACGTTCTCTATTTTCCCACCGGCTACCTCCAATCTTCTCGAGACTTTCTGCCAATTTTTCTGAAGGATCCCCTTGAGCCAGTGGTCTACTTCCTCTCCCAAGAATTCTACATCATCGACGGGGTCGTGAGCACCTATCTCACATGGTTCTCCCTCTGTGTTTGTAGACCCACTCGCGTCTATGATATGGACGAGGGTCGATGCCTGTCTTAGATCGTCCAAAAATTGATTCCCCAGACCCTTGCCAGAGTGAGCGTCCGGGACGAGACCCGCTACATCGATTATCTCCACAGGTATCATCCTGGTCCCGTTCAAACAGGGTGAATTGTTCGGGTCACATTCAACATCAAGTTCCTCGTGTGGACATTCAGCCCTGACATAACCAACACCTCGATTCGCATCTATCGTCGTAAAAGGATACGAAGCCATATCGACATCAGCTCTAGTCGAAGCGGTGAAGAACGTGCTTTTTCCTACGTTAGGTTTTCCTACAAGTCCGACTTCCATCTTTATTTCCCACCTTTAATATTCAGTTCTTTTTCTAGTCTTTTTACCAATCTATCCGCTTCCTCATAATCCCCTTCGATAGACGAAGCCAGTCTTGCGAATTTGAGTGCTTTCTCTTCGTCGCCCTTCTTGTCAAAAACTAGAGCTTTGTGATACCAAGCAGGTCCAAAATCTTCGTCTATTCCGATACACCTGTCGAAGGCTTTCATCGCTTCTTTGTATTCTCCCTTTCTCGAATATACTCTACCCCGGCCGAACCATGCCCTGAGGCTGGATTCTTCTTCCTTTATAAGTTCTGTGAAGAGTTCTTCTGACCCATCGATATCAGCTTTACTCCCCCTCTCAAGTAGTATGTTCGCTTCTAAAAGTTTTTCTTCCCAGGTTTCCCCTTCTAGAACGGATAATGCTTTTTTATACTTCTTATTATCCGCCAACAGACGTGCATATCTTAACCTGGCGTCAACACCCATGTCTAGTGCTTTTTTATACGATGATGCGGCTTTCAATGGGTTACCGAGTTCTTCATACCCAACAGCTCTGTAAAAGTAGAACTCATCTTCATCGAATGTTTCCAGGGCTCTATTTGACTCGATAACGGCTTCTTTATATTTACCCAATTCTAAGAGCATCTCACACCTTTTCCCTAGAGCTTCCTTTTCTGCAGGGTCTTTAGAGTGGATAGTATCATATGTATAAAGAGCATCTTCGTATCTTCCCATTTCTTCCAGTAACAACCCCTTCGAATAGAGTTCGTCAATATCTCCAAAATCATCGTATTTTTTCTGATAACTTTTTAATGCTTGATTGTAAGCTTTAAGGGATTCGTCATATTTACCCAACCCCTCGAATATATTACCTCTAAGTTCCCAGGCCTCCGTACAATCCCCGTCTATCTTTATGGCTTCGTCTAAAGCTTCAAGAGCGTCATCCGTCCTCTCTAGTTTCCATAATATCTCGGCCTTGGCAACCCATGCTTTCTCGTAATCTGGATTGAGGTCGAGTGATACGTTTATCTTCTCCAACCCCTCCTCTAGTTCCCCGATCTTACCTTGAGCTTTACCTAGAGCATATAACGCATAATCGAAGTCTGGTTTGATATCGACGGACCTTTCATGATACTCTATCGCTTGTTCGTAATCTCCGATCTTGTGGAGAGCGTTCCCCATGTTGTTCCACGCGATCTCATAGTCAGGGTCCACCTCTATCGACTTTAGGAAGTAAAGTATCGATTCTTGATATTTTCCCATGTTGTAAAGGGCATTCCCCAGGTTGTTCCACAGTACCTCGTTCATATCGTCGATCTTCGACGCTTCTTTGTAGTAATAAACCGCTTTTCTGTACTCGCTTATAGTATGGTATAGATAAGCCAGGTTGTAGAGTGCAGCACCGTATTTCGGATCGATCTGAAGTGCTTTCAGATAGCAGGTTTCGGATTCGTTGTAATATCCATTTGAAAATAAGATGAATCCTTTATTATTCCAGACTTCCTCGTCTTCGGGATAATATTCTAGAACGGCATCGTAGGATTCCAGAGCTTCTTCGTATAGACCCATGTTGAGAAATACGTCCCCCTTCATCTTCCATATATCTGGATTTGGTTCCTCTTTTTCCAGCTGATCATATATTTCCAATGCACCTTTAAAATCTTCAGCTTCTTCTAATATCTCAGCTTTCCGCAATAAAGACCATTCACTCATATCCCCTTTTTTCAGAGGAATATCTGCTGTTTTGATCGCCTTTTTTTTCTTTCCAAGTAAAGCCAAAAGATGTGCCTTATCGAAGTAAGCTTCGATATAGTCAGGGTCGAGCTCGATGGTCTTATCGTAGCATCTTAGGGCTTCGTCATGTTCTCCAAGATACATGTGTGAATTGGCCTTATTGTGCCATGCCACCGCGTATTCCTCTTCGAAAGATATCGCCCTCTCGTATTCTTCGATAGCTTCCTCGTGCCTTCCCATGGAATCGAGTGCCACTCCCTTGTTGTTAGCTATGACCTCATCGTCTTTTTTCTGTAGGGCTTTTTCATAAAGATCGACGGCCTTTTCGAACTCACCTCTATCGCTCAATTCATCTGCCCTGCTCACGAGAACGTCTATCTCTGAACTGTCCCGCTCATCTCCTGGGTTGTCTGGTGTCGCGTTAAAGATCAAGTAAAGTATGATGTCCATTTTTTTCTCCGTTGATATTATATCTATCTATAGATGATTATGATAATGAAACAAAAGAAAAAAAGAGATAAAAGGTTTTCTGAGGGTTTTAGACTATTTTCTTCTTACTAGTCGATTTTTCCTCTTCCTCTTCGCCTATCTCTGCACCGCAAGCGTAGCACATCTCGGCATCTTCGCTGAGTTCAGTACCGCATACTGGGCATGTGACACCTTCGGATACTTCTTCTTCTCCTTCACCACCGAGTTCAGTACCGCAGGCATAGCATATCTCGGCATCTTCACTGAGTTCAGTTCCACAGTTGGGGCAGACTACTCCTTCGCCCTCTTCTTCCTCAGCTTCTTCTTCGGGTTCTTCTTCCTCTTCTTCGGCACCTAATTCAGTACCACAAGCGAAGCATATCTCGGCATCGGGGCTGAGTTCAGTTCCACAGTTGGGGCAGACGACCTCTTCTTCCTCTTCCTCAACTTCTTCTTCGGGTTCTTCTTCCTCAGCTTCTTCTTCGGGTTCTTCTTCCTCAGCCTCTTCTTCGGGTTCTTCTTCCTCAACTTCTTCTTCGGGTTCTTCTTCCTCAACTTCTTCCTCTACCTCAGCCTCTTCTTCAGCTTCTTCTACTTCCGGAACTTCACCCGCTTCAACCTCTACTTCCGTTTCTTTACGTTCGGGCATCGAGGGGACTTCGACTGAGGGTAAGGCTTCTCCAGATTCAAGGGCTTCTTTTTCTCTCTCAAGCATCTTCTTGTGAGCTTCTAGTAATCTGCCTCTAGTATCTGAGTATTTTTTATCTTGATCCAAGAGTTCTCTTTCCTT
>CAZFVW010000117.1:0-5747 GCA_964522285.1 uncultured Thermoplasmata archaeon
ATCAACTGAACCTTGACACACTTTCTGATAGCTGAGTTAGGCTGTTTCGCTTCGATACCGACCTTCTCCAGGACGATACCTCTACCTTGAGGTGCACCCTCTAAAGGATCGGTTTTCTTTTTGAGATTTTTCTCTCTCTTCTTATAACTAAGATCGCTCCATCTGAATTTTTGTCGATTTTTCTTGAGCTTCCTGGCACAATTTAGACCTTTTGCCACTGTTTCAACTCCATTTTCATTATTGAGGTGGGCTCGCCTATAAAACTTTTGGTATTTAAAAATAAGGGTTGCCCTGAATCTTACTGAGCTATAACTGATATATAAATATAACTGTGAACCCTATTTGGGACTATTTATACGAGTATAGGATGCCTGTATTTCATACCTTCCTCGGTCTCGCCTATCTCGTCCATCACGGAAGCGATCAAAGCGTCTAAAAATATTATCGCTGAATCCTCGAAGACAGTTCCCAAAGGAGCCAGGTAGGAATCTTTCTCGTTCTGCTCAATGTCCAATTTTACGATTATATCTCCGTATTCAGCTAAAGGAGATTCAGGACTAGCGGTGATTACGATTATATCCGCTTTAGCTCTTGTTGAAACTATCTCGGCAGCCTGTATCGCGGTCTGGGTTTCACCTGTTTTTGATACAAATAATACACAATCTCCGTCCTTGACCGCAGGAGTGATAGTTTCTCCGATGAAGAAAGCACGAAGTCCCAACTGCATCAGTCTCATGGCGAACATCCTTCCGGCTAAACCAGATCTGCCTGCTCCGTAAACGAATATCTGGTTTGAATCGTTGAGTAGATCTACTGTTTTCTTTATATCATCTAGCTTGAATCTATCTAGTGCATCATGGATGGATTTCAAGATGTATTCCTTAGATTCAGAAAACCTACTCCCCATCCTTCTTCTTCCTCCTCAATTCTTTTGCGATCATCTTGGAGTAGATCCTTTCGAATATAACCCTCATATACATGGCGTCGTGCTCCTTTAATGGAGAGCCCGATATAACCGTAACATCTTCATCAGTGTTTATCAAGTACTCTACGAGGGGGTCGAACCTGAGTTCGCCTCTTTTTATGGGTGTGAATCTGTATTCTCCCCTCCTCTTCTCAACACCCGAGAAGTTGATATAATATCCGTCGGAAACGAAGTTCTTGCACATATCGAATATCTCTGCGAAATCTTCCTCTTCTTCCAACTCATATTCTTCTGAAGCTTTGATATTAGCAAAATTGATCACAGGTATAGTTCCGCTTACCTTCGAGCAAACATCTAGGACCTCATCCAGCGTTCCATATACATCCTCGCCCGCCTGTACCTCTATACCTATTTGGGGTCCATCGCCATAAGTATCTGTTATCCAGTTCCTGATATCTCGGATATTTTCGATGACCGCGTCTCTTGTCTCATCGTCCTCCATGTCCTCCTCTACGAGACCCAGATGAGTGACAACTAGGTCGGAATCCAATTCCGATGCCATGGCAGAACTGTACTTCAGACCGAATTTGGATTTTTCAACGATCTCTCCTTCGGTGTTGGTGAATTTCATATAATATGGTGTGTGAAGGGCTACATTAACATCTAGTTCCTTGGCGACCCTGCCTATCTTCGGGAACCTGTAGAATTCTTCAGCAACGCCTCCTCTTATGAAGTGGATCATGTCCCCTGGTTCAAGGACTTTATCGAAATCCTCTACCCTTATCTTCTTATAATCCGTACCTCGGTTAACACCTATTATGAATTTATCCTCGATATCTCTTGCCCTTTTATCGACGTATTCTTCCTCTACAGGTCTAGTTCTCACTTTCATCCTGAGGAATTGCACCTCGATGGCTGATAGACCCAGTTTATGGACGTCCTTTACACCGTCCAAGAGGGTCCTGCCCTTACATGACAAAGGTATACCGCTCGGTCCAAAACGTATCATCTTGTTTAATCCCCCGAAGGGTTATTTTATCGCGTTTTGCCCCATTGCGACCCACTCTATTTAAATTTAATGTAATTTGATTGTATGAAATCGGGGAATAGGTGAAAAAAGTTATAAATCTGTGGATATATTCTTTGACATATGAGCCAGAAATGGAAAGTAGCCCTCACTTTGATAATATCAATTCTATTGGTAACATCTCTTTCCGGCTGCACAGATGATAATGGTGATACAGATGGTGAAGAGGATGATACACCTCCTCCTTACATACCACATCATAAGAACAGCAACGTCTCTCTAGAGATAGTCCAGAGTTACACAACAGATCATCTTAAGGGGGAAAATGAAGACGGGAATTTCACTATCGAATCAGCTTCCGTTATGCAGGAATATCATGTAGTTCTGGTCAAGATAACAAACACCATGTTGGACACGGATATGACCGTCCAGAGACAGATATACACAGATGAAACACTACTGGAGATATTGAACAATAAGGAAGAAGATAAATCCGTGATCGATGGTAAATTCATAGAAGACGCGCAAACGGGGGAGGAATACCGTGTTAGTAATTTTAATTTTAGTGGGACAGATGGATACCCGTCCACCTACGGTCAACGCTACATGGACAATGGGGATCATATCGTCCAGGCCGTAGTCGGTTACGGTCCACCTGGTTCCATGCGTAAGGTGATAGTGGGATTCAAGATAATGGTCGGCGGCCAATTGCGTGAATTCCAGAAGGTCAGTATCGAGATATGATTCCTCGTTTGATTTAAGTCTGATTCTCAACCTTTCTTTTAACCTTCTTTATTTGCCTGGAGATTGGAGATATTTGATATATCTGAGAAGGTAGGGCCTGAAGATGACGTCGGTTTGAAGGTGAAAAGGTTAGGAAGAACGATAAAGTTCTGAAAATTTGAATTTCTTAGGGCTCCATATTCGAATTACTTCTTTCGATATTCATTTTGGTAGCCTTCTAGAGGGTTGATTTTATCTTCTTCCTCTTTATGTTTTTTAAAGGATGAGGTATTGTAGAACAGGAACAATATGGTCAGAGATATTAAAGCGAAGATGATAAGTTTTAAATGTTTCTCTTCAAGATCACCCGTCCATATACTCTTATCGTCTTCTAAAGTTCCTTCGGATACATCATTTTTCTGTTCTTTTTCTGTACCTAAGAAAATCATCTCCTTTTTGAGTGAGTTACCTACTTTATCTTTTACTTCTAGAGTCAAAGTATATGTGTGGTTTTCCACCAAACAACCCTCTATCATGTAGACTATCTGTCTTTTACCTTGGTTTAAAGGATAATGCCCATCGATCTGATAATTATTATTCTTGTCAACTAGTTTTATTTTTACACTCCCTCGGTTTATCTGTTCAGAAAACGTCAAAATAATGGACTGGTTGTTTTCATCAAGTCGTATGGATGATATCGACGGTTTTACTCTATCAACCCGTGCGGTGTATAAAGGTTCGAAAGAGTAATCATCCCCTTCTATATTTCCTGCGGAATCAACAGCTCTACAGTAGAATTCGTATTTACCGTCCTCTACAAAATTGAAATCGAAGGAGATATAAGACTTACTGCCTCTTGCTGTTTTATTCTCGTAAAATACCCAATCGCCACCATTAATGCGGTAAAATAAAGAAGCTTTCGATAGGGAGTGATCGTCTTCTATAGTGAATCCGATGCTTACGGAAGAGAGATTGGTCCTGATCGATCTGCGATAGGCACTGTTAAGGTCAGTTTTTGGCGGTGAAAGATCAGCAATTGTAGAAGATTTTGGTTCTAAAGTATTCTCTTCTATGTTACCACTAATGTCTTCAGCAATGGTACAGAAATCGTAAGTACCGCTTTCAGATAATCGTAAAGTAAATGTTCCGTTGGTTGTTTGTTCATTCGTAGATATACCGTCCCATCGTTTCCATTCTCCTTTTTCCAATCGATAATGAAGTGAGATAGATGATAGATTAATGTTATCAAACGCGCTATAATGGACTTCGAAAGTTTCGTTCTTTCTAACGTAATCGGGGGTATGATCTATCTTGCTTTTTGGTTCATCGTTATCTAAAATAGTGACATTTCTTCGAGAAGTGATGTTTCTATTATAACTGGGATCGTTCGTCATAAACTGGTAACTAAGATATGATGCATTCCACGGTAGTTCTATAGTCAAACCGTATCGGTCTGATGAAGAAGATGACATGTATGATTTTATTGGGGAAGAAACATCTGTGTGGTAATAAACAAAAACAACAGAAACTTCCCTATTATCCTTTATTGTTGCATTGAAAGTGAAAGAGTCCCCGGTCGTCCCTATTTTTGGACTGTTGTCCAAGACAATTGGTTCGTCGTTATCTATGATGGTAACGTTTTTTACGAATGTTTCAACTGAGTTATTATGGGAATCGCTAGCTGTTATTTCATATTGGAAAAATCGAGGTTTTGACGGAATTTTTAGGTCTCGTTTATAGATACTTTCGGAACCTTGATTCTCTATTTTTCTTAAACTAATGTTATTTTTTTCTTCATCTTCGAACCAATATGTAGCGGATACATTTTCTATCATAGATGAATCTTTTATAGTTACATTGAACGTAAAATTATCTTCTGTAGTTGCCATATCTAAACTGTTATCATGGATCAAAGGAGGAGTTTTATCTATGGTCTTAAAAGACCAATTGTATGTTTTTCCTGTATTGCCTACCATATCCTTATAATCCGTTATAGAAAGGGTAATATTTTCATCATCTGGCCAACTGTCGTGAATAAAGATTATGGTATCGTTTTTTAGGTTGATCGTTTTCCAATTGAGGAACTTGATTCTAGTTTTGTATAACGGTCCAGTTTGGTTCAAACAAGGTATATGTGATGAATTCATCGTTTCACTGAATGTTATGGCTACTTTATTTTTCAATCCAACGTCAGTTTCATTTTCTACTGGTGAAACGGATATGATTTCTGGAGGAGTCCTATCTGGAGTTATAGTAATTTTAGATGACTTTTGTGGATCAAAATCAGAAACGTAATCAGGTTCAGCTACTAGAACGTAACTTGAGTATCTTATCACCGTACCGATTTTTATTCCTGGATTTGCGAAATGACTTATGTTTATTACTAAAAATAACTTCTCGGGATCATTTCTAGAAATCGCGAGTCCTATGTTTTTCAATAAGATAAATTTTCTTTTCACATCTTCAACGGCCAATAGGTCATCTTTACTAGTATTCAATCTATTGTTGTTATCCGAATCAACATACAGCAATATATTGTCAATATCATTGCTCGAGCAAGTGCCAGAGAAATCGATCCTCAGTTTTTCCAATTTTGTATTTTCACCATTTGTTGAAAGGTTGAACTTCTCTATCACGAAGCCCCTTTTTCCTTGAACTGCGTAGCTAGCTTGGCTACCATTTGTAGATCTGAATTTCAACATAGCTAAGCTACCCACCCGTACATCGTCTATGTACCACCCGCTGCTTCCAGTCCGTATATAATCCCAGCCTACATGGAATCGAAATTTGATAGTTTTGCTTTCATATCTCGATATATCGAATTTTGCATATTCCCACCCTCTAGATTTGGAAGCATATGCTTTTTCACCAGACAAAGGATTATCCCACCTTCTAGCGATTTCATCGGGATATCCATTTTCAGGGTATATCTTATTCCAGGAGTCAGAACCATTATCCCATATCTCCACTATTCCCCCATCTTTTGAGCCTTGTTCACTCATGTAAAAATTATATTTGTGCCAAAAAGAAAGATATATGTCCTCAGAAGAGTTTTCTAACTGAATATACGGA
>CAZFVW010000118.1:0-5747 GCA_964522285.1 uncultured Thermoplasmata archaeon
CCGTCGTCGTTCTGCTTTATCTCAACCCCGCCTATACCTTCTAACGGTGCTACCAGGATACCCTCTGTAAGAACAGCTAGACCGATCCGAACGGCGTCTTCCAATCTTTCTTTCACCGTGTCCTCTTCTCTGTTAGCTACTTCCTTAGCGATGAAAAGAGAAACCTCTTCACGATCGTATTTATCACTCAGTTCACGGATCTTCTCGGCGGTGTTCTTCACGCCGGTCAGCTGTTCGGCTCTGAGTGCTAGATCTTCCGCCATGGGGATCTCGACTTCGGTGACCGGATCGTAACCTTTTTTGCGAGCCTTCTCCGCGATAGCATAGCAACTCTTAGCACCGTTCTCAAGGGCCTCAAAATAGCGTCTCATGTCCTCAGAATAGACCAGTTCAGGCGTAGCGATCCCTCCGGAAACTCATAGTTTATTTCCCATCCGCGAGATTAATATTTCCCTAATACTAAAGGACTAATTAAACTTAATCATCGGGGTTTTTAAAGGGTGTTTTTCGGGGGATAAATATATCCGTTATTTTAACTTTATATATCCGTGTGAAAGGATGAATTTCAGAGAGGCCAGAGATATAGTTGACGATACCGAGAAGGGTGCAGCCGAACTCGCCGCCGACGCCGCTAGAAGTGTCGGCGAGCTGGAAGAAGAGGAAGCCGTGGATTACTTGAAAGAACTGCTCGAAGGGAGGGCGGTTATGAGTCCTTTAGTCAACCTTGCGAACGATGTCTTTTTAGCTCTCGAGAAGGGTGAGGATCACCGGAAAGCGGCGGAGGATTTCCTCTCAGTTGTTGAAAAGGGAGGAAGTAATGCATCTCAAAACTGTGATGAAATATTGAAAGAAAATGAATACAGAACTGTGTTGACTCTCAGCTACAGTTCTACAGTTATAGGTTCTTTGAAGAACACCGGCCGTGTCATAGTTCTAGAATCGAGGCCTGCTAAAGAGGGAAGAAAGACGGCAGAGATACTAGCTCGGGAAGGGGTCGAGGTCGAGTGCTGGGTGGATGCAGGGATGGGTAAAGCTCTAGAAAAAACAGATGCGGTCGTCGTGGGAGCGGATACTGTTGCTGAGGATGGTTTTTTGAACAAGCTAGGGACAAAACCGCTGTCTATATGTGCTGAAGCCATGAACATTCCTTTCTACGTAGTGTGCGATTCGAGTAAGATACTGCCAAGAGGGATCCCAGCTATCGAGGGTGAGCAACATCCCGTAGAAGAAGTATGGTCGTTATCGGATGTTGAAGGTAAAAACCATATCACTGTCATGAACGACTACTTCGAGTTCACAGGATGGGATGAGCAGAGATTGATCACGGAAGACGGGTTAGTAGAAGATATCAAAACAAAAGTGAAAGAAAAAGAGGTTTCTAAGGGTGTTCTGAGATACCATCCTGCTAGGGAGTGATTATTCCTTCGCCGTGTATCTCTGACTCGGCTTTTCTTTTCTTGATCTCTTTTTTCAGCACGTTGGCGAGCCTTTCAATCCCGATCTTGATATTCTCTTCTGAAGGATGGGTGAAGTTCAATCTCATGGTGTTGTAACCGCTGTTATCCACGAAGAACGCATCACCGACCACATAGGCGACTTTCTCGTCTACGGCTTTCTCGAACATCTTCCTGGTGTTGACGTATTCAGGGAACTTCGCCCAGATGAACATGCCTCCTTCGGGACGGTTCCACTCGGCTTCTTCAGGGAAGTGCTCTTCCATAGCTTCGAGCATGGTGAGTCTCTTCTTGTTGTAGAGCTTTTTGATAGTTTCTAGATGTTCGTCTAGTATGCCGTCAGCAACGTACTTGTAGGCGACATATTGACCGAACGGGTTCGTGCATAAATCTGTAGCTTGTTTAGCTATGACCATCTTCTCGATAAGTTCCGGGGGACCTGTACACCACGCGATCCTGAATCCTGGTGCTAATATCTTGGAGAACGTCTGCATCCTGAACACCCTGTCGTCACTGTCGATCTTCATGAGATGTGGCATGGGTTCACCTTCGTATCTCAGGTACGAGTAGGGTGAGTCCTCTACCACAAGGACATCGAACTCCTCGGCGATATCTAACAACTTTCGCCTCTTATCTCCAGGGATGGTGGCACCGCTGGGGTTCTGGAAAGTAGGTACCAGGTAGATGAACTTGGGTTTGATATCCCTCTTTTTGAGTTCAGTAAGCTTTTCACGAAGCATATCCATGTTCATGCCGTCCTTTTCAACCGGTACGGTCTCCATATTGGCCTGAAGTGCTCTAAATGTACCCGTAGCACCCAAGTACGTCGGCGAGCCTACTATTATCGTATCGCCAGGGTCCAAGAGGACTTTACTAATAAGATCCAAGGCCTGCTGGGAACCGTGGGTTATAAGGATGTTATCCGCCTCCGTCTTCATGCCCCTCTTCGTCATCCTTTCAGCTAGAACTTCCCTCAGTTCTGGAACGCCTTCCGTAGAGCCGTACTGTAATATTTTATCTCCACTATCGTCTAGCAATCCATTTATTATCTTCCTGCTGGCCTCGATCGGGAAGGCTTTCGGGTTAGGCAGTCCACCGGCGAACGAGATTATATCCGGTTTTTGTATCAATTTGAGCAGCTCCCTGATTTCGGACCTTTTCATTCCGCAGGCCCTTTCCGAGAATATCTGGCTGTAGTTTACCATCCTATCAACACTTAAGCCAAAGGGGGTTTAAGTCTTATTTTTTTCGGTGGTGAGATATGATTGATTTATCCTAATAAAATATATAAAGTTCCAAGAAGTTATTAAGGTGTGATAGGATCAGTGAGAAAAAGATTATCTCTATGGTGATAATTTGTTTATTGTTCCTGAGTTTCTTTGTTGTTTTTATTACTGACACATCAATTGCCGTTCAGAACGAAGAGGTGGAATATCCTTTGACTGCTTACAAGTCTGTAAATTCTATACCGAAAATAGATGGTGAAAGAGGGGATAATGAATGGTACGCACAAGCAATTAATTATTCTGTATATAATAATGTTGGTGGCTTATTTCTTGAATATACAGATAAATGGTTGTATATCCGATATCGAGGGTCGAACGATATTGATTTCATCAACATAAGATACGATGATGATGAAAGTGGTTTAGTATTTTTTAACAATGATACTGTTTATTGTTCATCATCTCTAGATGTAGACTATTATTCTGACCCTAAGGCAAAAGTTGCTTACACATATTATGATTATGTTGAGGAAAATGAAAGAGGGGTTTTCCACCATAAATACGATTATTACGAACTCAAGATGAGCATGGAATACATAGATACCTCCGTCCAATATCCACCTTTTGATTTATATATGGGAGATGTACGTGTTTCTACATATTATAACCGTACCACCCATAATAACCAAACTCATGTAGATTTAAGTTTATCAAATAAGATATATGAAGGTTCATTATACCTGAGTCAAAGAGATGATATTCCCGACACCGGTAGGCCTTTCTCTAACACATTCTATAAGATAAGTCAAAATATGGGTTGGTTCTTTTTCGCACTGTTTTTGATTGCGATTGGAGCCGTCTTTTTCTACTGGTATAGTAAGGAGATGGAAAAAGAGTATCAGGAATCACAAGATCCTCCGGAAGCGAAGGGGAAAGATTTATGATAAATCAAGAAGATTTATTTGATGAAGGAAGATGATATTGATGTTCGACTTTAGGGGGATATAATATGGAGAACGTAGGGATGTGTCACGTATGTGGAAATCCGGCTACCAACACCTGTAGCTTGTGCGGACGGGTTACATGCACAGATCACTTGAAGAACGGTGCCTGTTCCGACTGCAGAAGGGGCGGGATGAGCGTAAGCGAAGAGAGTGACGAGGAGAAAAGGCTCTACGGAGATTCCGACGTTTACAGGTAGATATCGATCACGCTTGTTTTTTTATCAGTATAAGTGTGCCGTCCAATTCTATCAAGTCCAGTTCTTCTCCTTTGTGAACCTTGGCTCTTCTAACTTGTATGTCTTCAACGTCTAGAGTTACTTCTGTTCCGTCATCTATGGTCAGCGGATAGCCCTTTTCTTCCGTGAGCTTTTCATCGACTTCCTGCGGATCTAGTGACTCTAACTTCTGGAAGATCTCTTTGGCTTTTCCTTTGTACTTCGGACCCATGACGGAATAATCCGGCTTGATTTCGACGGCTTTCTCTTCGATCTCTTCTTCATCTAGGAATACCAATTCACTGGCTTTGACGGTCTCTTCGATATCTTCTTCGAAAACTTCGATACCTTCTTGGTCCGTGACCAACCTTACTTTTCCGATATCTTCGTTGAGCGGTAGACCGTTATCGGATTTCCACTTCCTTATATCGCCTACGATATCTTTGGCGACCTCTCCCCTCTCCCGCGCATCCTTGTCGATGTATTTCGTATCTATTTCAGGCCAACTGGAGGCGTGGATGCTCTCGATCCCTTCCTCTTTCAGCATCTGCTGGTAGATCTCTTCCGTGATGAACGGGATTATCGGAGACATGACTTTCAGTATGGCTCGAAGTGTTTCCGATAGTGTGTAAAGAGCGCTCTGCTGTTCTGGTGTTCCGTCATTTTCATCGTACAAACGGTACTTCACCATCTCCAGATAATCGTCGCAGAATACGTTCTTGAAGTACGTTGAGATCACTCTCCTCACTTTGCTGGATTCGTAGTTACGGTAGTGTTCTTCGCACTCGTCTACCACTTCCTTCGTCTTTGTCATTATCCACTTATCGATAGGTTGGATCTCTTCAGGTACGCTTTTTTCATCTAGTTTACCGAGATGCATGTCCACGAGTTTAGACGCGTTCCAGATCTTGTTGAGTATCTTCCTACCCCTTACGACGTCCTTCCTCTCGTAGACTATGTCATCCCCCGTGCCAGCTCCGGCTGCCCAGTATCTAAGACAGTCGGCTCCGTATTCTTCGATTATACCTTCAGGGCTGACCCCGGTTCCGCGGGAACTGCTCATCCCTTCTCCCTCTTTTGTGTAAACATAGCCGGATATCATGACTTCTTCCCACGGTATAGAATCGTGATGTAAGTACGATTTCAGTATCGTGTAGAATGCCCATGTCCTGATTATATCGTGTGACTGGGGTCTAAGAGTCATGGGATAGTTCTTTTCGAAGAGGTCACTTCCCTCGGCCCATCTCAAAGCGATCTGTGGGGTCATGGAGGAGGTCATCCAGGTATCCATGACGTCCATCTCTGGTTTGAGCTCTGAAGAGCCGCATTCCTCACACTGGTATCCATCAGCTTCTTCAGTCCTAGGATCTAGCGGTAGGTCATCTTCATCCGCTATAACTATCTCGCCGCACTCTCTGCAGTACCAGACCGGGAAAGGAACGCCGAAATATCTCTGCCTAGATATGCACCAATCCCACTTCAAATTCTCGACCCAGTCCTTGTATCTGTGCTTGTAATAAGAAGGTGACCAATCGATCTTATCGCCCTGCTCGAGAAGTTCATCTTTGTAATCTAGAGTCTTTATGAACCACTGTAGAGTGGGTATGAACTCCACGGGAGTGTCGCACCTCCAGCAGGATCCTACTGATTGGTGGAGCTCTTCCTGCTCGAACAGTATATCTTGATCTTTCAAGTCCTTGATTATCTCCTTTCTAGCTTCCGTTATCGTCATGCCTTCGTATCCGCCGGCCCTCTCGTTCATCCTGCCGTTCTCGTCGAGGGATATCTTGAGCGGCAGGTCGTACTTCTTCCACATCTCTATGTCTGTGTTGTCGCCGAAGGTACATA
>CAZFVW010000119.1:0-2968 GCA_964522285.1 uncultured Thermoplasmata archaeon
ACCCTGGATTCGTTCCCGCGTACATCAGACCCATGTTCTGCGAGGGAAGAGGACCGTTCAGATGGATGGCTCTTTCTGGAGATCCGGAAGACATATTGAAAACAGACGAAGTCGTTAAGGAACTGTTCCCGGAGAACGAACAGCTCATCAACTGGATCGATCTGGCAGAAGAACACCTACCGTGGGAAGGTTTACCGGCTAGAGTGTGCTGGCTTGGATACGGTGAGAGGCACAAATTCGCCAAGAAGATCAACGATATGGTGGCCAGTGGAGATATATCCGCCCCTATATCAATAACCAGAGATCATCTTGACACTGGAAGCGTAGCCAGCCCGAACAGAGAAACGGAGAGCATGAAAGACGGCAGCGATACCATCGCGGATTGGCCGCTCCTCAATGCACTGCTCAACACAAGTGCTGGAGCAACCAGTGTATCAATACACAACGGAGGAGGTGTCGGTATCGGACTTTCCACACATGCGGGTATGGTAGTTGTAGCAGATGGAACCAAGGAAGCCGAGAAGAACATAGAAAGAGTATTCAAAACGGACCCTGGCTCGGGAGTAGTTAGACACGCTGATGCAGGCTACGAAAAAGCGATAGATTTCATCAAGAACAGCGATATACAGGCACCTATGATAGACGACGAGTGAACAAAACGCTCAATCGAATCTGAGTGCTTCTGCCGGTGATACTTTACTAGCTTTGTTAGCACTGGGTATGGCGGTGACAAGCATTATGACGTAAGCTAGAACTCCTATGAACAGTATCCTCGAATACGGTATAACGAAGACCCAACCCATGGATCTGAAAGAGTCGTTCCAGATGATCCATCCGATTGCTACACCCAATAGAGATCCTATGATTATCCCCATTATAGTTATGAATGAATTCTCGATCAGGAAAGCGTAGCGTATCATCTTCCTCTTGAATCCTATAGCTCTCATCATCCCGATCTCCAAACGGCGCTCGTGAACGGCTCTCAAACTGATTATACCAAGACCGGCGATACCCACTATCAGACCAAGGCCCATGTAACCGCTGAAGAGATCGAAGAACATGTACATAGTGCTGGTTATCTGTTCGATCAAGCTGCTGAGAACCAGGGGTTGGAATCCGTTGGCGATGAATTCTCGCTCCAGTTCTTTAGCCACTTCCTCATCATCGACACCCTCGACAATATCCAAGAAGAAAAGACTGTTCCCCGTGATGTTGAACTGCTGAGAGGCCGTATCTCTCGACATTTTCACGCCTCCGATGAAGCTCTGGTTCAGAATACCGATTATCTGTTTCTGCTGCATTACACCGTTCCGATCCATCATCGATATGTTATCTCCTACCTGCCAACCCGGGCCCATGCCGGGCGGACCGAATCCCCCTCCTGAACCGGGGGCGATGACGAGATCTGGGTCAGCCAAAACAGCTTCCCATACTGAATTAGTAGAACTGTAATTTTCTGAATACGTCGAGAAACCGAATGTGTTATTTTTCACGAAACCAGGACCCACCCCTACCACCATCTGACGCATCACTCTTCCCTCCTGGGTTTGGTTCGTAGGTACATAACCTAAAGCAGCGTGGTCTACCCTGTTGAAATCGTTTATACTCAAGTTCTGACTGAGCTCTATCCTCCTTTGGATGTTATCGATAGGCCTCTGGGTGTCGCAGAAACCGATTATGTCGTAGCCTCCCGACTGCTCCTCGACTATCATATCGATGTTCGTGTCGAATATGGCGACTATCATCCCCATCACGGTTATTGAGAAGATGATCAGTGCGAAGATGAACATTGTCATGGCAGTTCTAAATCGCTGCTTCACGGGATGCGATATACCTGTCAATATCACCGCTTTGAAACTTGATCCCGCCCGGCAGCACATCTCGAAGAACTTGGTTATTATCGTTCCGTTGAGCATGACCAGCATAACTCCAGCCGTGACCATGAACAGGCCAGAAAGGATGAACATGTCTATATCTCCTGTAGATGCCTCGGAGACGGGAAGTGGAATAACCCAGAATATCAGTAGTGCTGTGGCAGCGACGGTGTAAGCTATCCTGTCACCGGTCCATCTCCTCAAAACAGTGCTGGCACCCAGTATGATTAGTGAAATACCCGTCATCAACCAACGCTGCTGCATGGTAGGGATATATAGGACCGTGAGCAGTGCACCGGCTACTATCCCAGCTATCGCTAGTTTGAATATCTTGCTGCTCTCTCGAGATATCGGCGGTTCGGGTATCTCTCTTATGGCCCTCACGATATTGATCTTAGATATCCTGAAAGTAGTGAAAAAGATAGTGATCATGGTTATGAAAAATCCCGCTGAGAAAGACGTAACAAAACTGCTGGGTTTGTAGGCTATATAAGATACTATTGATTTCGATGCTCCGAAGGCTGAGAACACGTCGCCCAGAAGGTGGAATATCACATAAGTAATACCGATACCCATCAAGGCCCCGACGATCGAAGCACCTAGTGAGTAGAACAGTCCCTCGTACGTGAAGACCCTTATCAACTTTTTCCGGGTCATGCCTATAGCACGGCTCATCCCGCTCTCTGATTTCCGTTCCTCACCGAGCATCACGAATATATTGATCGTAAGAACTACTCCAGCGATTATCGAGAAAGTCCCGAACACCAGAAAGAGATCCGAGAACTGTGAGATCGATTCCTGGAAAGATTCCAGATCCTCGGCTTTCACCTGTTTTACTTCTAGGAAACTGTATCTTTCTTCTTTTAGTAAACTACTGACATCTTCAGCGACCCCTTTGCTGTGCTTGTTACCTCCATCAACACCACCTACACATGAAATTTTGATAAAATTCACACTTCTGTTCAGACCGAATAGGGTTCTAGCTTGGTCCAAACTGACTATCATCTTACCCTCGCCGCTCCATGCCGCTCTCTCCTTATCTTCAACGACATCTTTAACGGTGAAGAACCTACCTTGAGGGTAAACTTTTGAAA
>CAZFVW010000119.1:2978-5627 GCA_964522285.1 uncultured Thermoplasmata archaeon
TTCAGCTTCCAGATCATCGGACAGTGGTTCATCGATGTAGACCTCGTCACCTTCAAGGTCAAGATCCACCTTCTCACCATCGGCGTATATCGAACCAAAATCGTCGCCCTCGGTCCGGTTCAAACCCATGACTCGTACTGAAGTTTCTGTCAGTAAAGAATCAGGATTGAAGATAGATACATCCCCGTGCACCTCGCCGGTAACCCCCTCCACCTTATCAAGAGATTCGACATCACCTTTAAGATCCATGTATGTTCCATGTGGAATATCCACGTATTCACCGGCAAAGGTGTTGTTGTAAACAGTTATATCCGTTTCTTGATAATCGCTGTATATCTCGTCCTGGATGAAGTTATCCATGGTGTCTCCGATACCGAAGGAAGACGAGATTATCGCCGTGCCTATCATCAACCCCAATATCACTATTATCGTGTTCGTCTTCCTTCTTTTCAGGTTCCTAAAACCGATATTGAAAAGTATCCTATTTCTGCTTGCATCTATAAGAACGATAACTACGATTATCCCTATTATGATCAATAGTGGATCGATAATCAATTTCGATCATCCCCAACGGTGCAGTTCTTTGGTTCGTTGCTTACATCTTGCTTTATGACACCGCTCTCCATGTGGAGTTTTCTTTCCGCCCGATCCGCTACCACATCATCGTGCGTAACCAAGACCATGGTGTGACCGTTCTTTGCATTCAACTTGCAGATGGTATCCATGATCTCTTTAGAAGTGGCCGAATCAAGATCGCCAGTGGGTTCGTCGGCCCAGATTATCTCAGGCTCGTTAACTATAGCTCTAGCTATGGTAGTTCTTTGTCTTTCTCCACCAGAGAGTGCTGAAGGTCTATGGTTGTACCTGTGACTCAAACCGACCATATCGAGAGCGTTCTCGGCTTTCTCTTTAGCCCCGTTGGATTTGCCTGCCAACAGCAGCGGCAGTTCTACATTCTCGACAGCCGTTAGAACGGGTAAGAGATTATAGAACTGAAAAACGAATCCCATGTTCAGTGCACGCATCTGCGTCTTTTCATCTTCTGACAATCCATTCAGATCTTTTCCACCTATCCATACTTTGCCTTTAGAGATGTCGTCAAGGCTGGAAAGGCAATTCAACAGAGTGGTTTTTCCACATCCTGAAGGGCCCATTATGGCCACCATCTCACCTTTCTTGATGGAAAGGTCTATCCCTCTAAGAGCGTGTACACGTACTTCTCCCTCGTAATATTTATGGAGTCCTTTTGATCTGATCAAATGTTTCAAGTTATCACCTTTTATCTTGATTTTTGATGATATATTTGACTATATTTAAAGTATATAACCCTTTAGGGCTGAAAATTATTTTATCAACTATCTCAAAAGGAGGGTATAGAATCTACCTGATTATCATGTTCTATATCTCTCAGCTCTATCTCGTCTCCATCTACAACGGCGAATTTGCCCGCTCTGTTCTCGCAATAATTCGGGACCGAAAAGATCGATAGAAGTCTTTCGTCGAAAAAGAAGTTATACCCTTTAGCGAAACACTGATGGGCTCTGAATATCATTGAAAGTTCGTTCTCGGATAGGAACCTTTCAAATGCTTCCTTGCCGAATAAATGATGACCGCCTCTAAGGTAGTTAGGTGCGAACAGCTCCGTGTCTTCAGATGGATCGTTCCACAACATCTCGCTGTAAGCATCGTCTGAAGTATCTAATCCCTGGATCTCTTCGATGGAAACAACGCCTTCTGGGATGCCGCCGTGGACGAAAAAAGAATCGGAATCGATGACGGCTGATACGGGCATCTTTTCGTAAAGTTCGGTTATCTCGGTGTATAGATCTTCAGAGTACCTTTCCAGAAGAGAAGTTACGAAACCATAGCTTCTATTCAGACTTATAGTTTCGTGATTTCCCCTCAATAAAACCACGTCATCCCCCTTCTCCAGCTTCAAACTCAGAACGAAAGCCATCGTTTCGAGCTGCTTTTCTCCCCTATCGGTATAGTCCCCTAGAAATATCATGGGGAGGCCTTTTTTCAGTGCGTACTCTACTGGTATCTCTGTCGCTTCTAGGTCGCCGTGGACGTCACCGATCACAACATAGCGTTCCCACTCCCTTATAGCTACATTATCCGGTTCGACCTCTTCCCTAGCTTTGACCACGAGTTCCGTGTACTCCTCTTCAGAGATATCCAGCTCTCCATCCCAGATTATCTGTGCAAGGACCTTACTTTTGACATCGCTTTTCATCGTTCAATCTTGAATTTACTTTCTGATATTTCAATCACTCGTTCCAATTTCTTTCTACTTTCTTTCTTGAGTTCCCCACACTCTTCGAGCTTTTCTTCGATGTATTCCTTGTCGTGGATATCGCCGAGGTTTATTTTGACGTTAGCTATACCTCCGATGACTCCGGAGTAAGCCATCTGGGCACTGACCAGGGCGTCACTTATCGCACCGGTTTTTCCGTACTCAGCGGCTTCAATTGCCAGCTCTATAACATCGTGTGATGATCTGGCGGTGTCCATGGGGACCTCGACTGCTTTCTTCAAACCTTCTTCCATGGCCTTCTTCCGTTTCTTTTTCTCTTCATCAGTAGATTTGGGCATCTTCTTGGCCGCGATATAATCGTCGAAGGCGTTGGTATCTTCATCTATAGCTCT
>CAZFVW010000120.1:0-5599 GCA_964522285.1 uncultured Thermoplasmata archaeon
TGACGAAAAGTCTCGCCGGTAAGTTGGAATTGAACGGGAAGTGCACCTGCGGTAGCTTCGCTCTAGAAGCTCACAGTAGAGGGGCCGATATCACGGAGGTAAGAGCGCCGACCAGGGAGATAGATAAACCCCGCAGTATCAGTTGGGGCCATATCCCACAGCTCTTCAAAGTTTTATACTGGTTCTTGAAGGCTTGATAGTTTATAGTAAAGTATATAAATTAAATCAGGATAATCAATCAAGAGGAGCGGTACAAAATGAACGATAGAGACTTAGCGCTTGTCGACGCTATCCTGGACGAGATAAGAAACATGAGAAATAGCACGGCACTTGTGTTTAACACTAACTTCACCCAGATCGCCAAGACTAACCTACTTCTTTTGAAAGGATTACTGGATATAGATGAAGAAAGTGGATTTTTTGTAGTTCTTGATAGGCCTCATCAGTATATGTCCTATCTGCTCCATATGCATAAAATAGGTCAGGAAAAATTGTGGTATATCGATACTGTAACACATATGTCAGGTGTAAAAAAAGAAACTGAAGAAAATGTCGATTTTCTTGAAGGACCCTTCCATATAGAAAACTTATTCGATAAATTCGAGCTTCAGGAAGGTAACGCGATCGGTGAAAGGGCTATTTCACCAAAGAATATCGATTTTTTCTTGATCGATAACATATCCACGATGTTGAATTATAATACTATGAAAAGAGTAGAAGAGTTCATATTGTCTTTCGAAGATTTTATAGATTCCCATTCCCATATTATGGGTGGAATTACTATAGATAGAGACTCTCACCCTGAATTGAGTGAAGTCATCTTGGATCATTTTGACTATATGGTAGATATCGAGGAGATTAAAAAGGAAGTGATAGGATGAACGGAGGATTTAGAAGGATTTCGAGCGGTATAAATGGACTAGATGAGATGGTTGATGGCGGTTTCCCGTTTCCATCCGTTGTATTAGTTGCAGGAAGTGCTGGTACAGGGAAAACGACTTTCGCATTAAAATTCCTCATGGAAGGTGCCAATAAAGGTGAACAAGGCCTGTTCTTTACAACACTGAGCGAACCCACCCAATGGATGCTAAGATATGCAAATCAATTTGATTTTATAAATAAAGAATATTTTGGTGAGCTCGTAAAATACGAAGATATGGGCTTACTACTTCAACGTGAAGGGTATGAAGAACTACTGGATTTCATCGACGATAAGATCGCCGAAACGATGCCACAAAGGATAGTTATAGATCCGATCACTGTTGTTGGAGCTTTCTTCGAAGAAGATTACAGGTTGTTCCTCTTCGAGTTGACTAATCTCCTAAAAAATTGGCAGGCCGTTACGGTTTTGACGGGTGAAGTGAATCCCGGTGAAGCTTATCCTGCACAGATATCTTATGCCGTCGACAGCGTCGTACTCCTTTCTATGCTCGAAGAAGAGGGCACTAGAAGAAAATATCTCGAAGTTTTGAAGATGAGAGGTACAGAACACACAGCAGGTAAACAGCCCGTTACGATCACATCAGAAGACGGCCTAGTTGTACTCAAATCACGTTTCTAATCGGTTTTTGACCTTGTGCAAGCGGCAAGCTATCGCGGAAAAGGAAAACATATTTATAGAACATCTATTTAGAAATAAAATGGGAATGGTAATATGGCAGGACAGAACCAGCCTATTTTGGTTTTGAGTGAAGATACAGAGAGAAGCAAGGGAAAAGACGCACAGAAGAAGAACATAGAAGCCGCCAAGGCGATAGCCGATACCGTGGACACAACGTTAGGTCCCAAGGGTATGGATAAGATGCTGGTCGACAGCATCGGCGATGTCACGATAACCAACGATGGTGTTACGATGCTCAAAGAGATGGATATCGAGCATCCGGCAGCCAAGATGGTTATAGAAGTGGCCGAGACCCAGGATGAAGAGTGTGGAGACGGAACTACATCCGCGGTCATTTTGGCAGGTGAACTCTTGAGTCGATCTGAAGAATTGATAGACAAAGGTATCCATCCTTCGATCATAGCAAAGGGATACCGTCTAGCCGTCAATGAGGCTCTGAAGATACTCAACGATCTAGAGCATCCAGTTGATATAGACGACGAAGATTCATTGAAGAATATAGCGATGACGGCTATGACCGGTAAGTCCATAGAGATGGACAAAGAGGATCTGGCAGATATCGTCGTTGAAGCGGTCAAACATGTTTCTGAGAAAGAGGATGGTGTGTATTCCATAGATATAGACGATATCAAGATCGTGAAGAAAGCGGGAGCCTCGGTGAACAAGACGAAGATGGTCGATGGCGTCATCCTAGACAAAGACAGACCACACGATGGTTTACCAGATAGTATAGACGACGCGAGGATAGCGTTGATAAACTCCCCTCTTGAAGTGAAGGAGACCGAGATCGATACGGAGGTCAAGATAACCGATACCGACCAAGTACAGCAGTTCTTGGATGAAGAAGAGAAGAACATCCGAGAGATGGTCGAGAAGCTCGAAGATGTGGGAGCTAACGTACTCCTATGTCAGAAAGGCATCGACGACCTGGCTCAGCATCATCTGGCAAAGAAAGGGATATTCGCACTGAGAAGGGTCAAGAAATCCGATATGAAGAAATTGTCCAAGGCTACTGGTGCTAACATAATAACCAACATCGACGACATCGAAAAAGATGATCTTGGCGAAGCCGGACATGTTGGAGAAAAGACAGTTGTAGACGAGAAGATGACCTTCATCGAAGGACTGGACGAAACAGAAGCAGCTTCACTTCTCTTGAGAGGTGGAACCGACCATGTCGTCGAAGAAGTAGATAGAACACTTCATGATGCGCTGAAAGTCGTGGCAGTCGCCATCGAAGACGGTTCTGTACTTCCAGGAGGCGGTGCCAGCATAGTAGAACTCAGCAGAAGGCTCAAGGACTACGCCGGTAAAGTCGAAGGAAGACAACAGCTGGCGGTAGAAACTTTCGCCGAATCACTCAACGTCGTACCTAGAACGCTAGCGGAGAACGCCGGCTTAGATGGAATAGATGTACTCATGGACCTCAACACCGCACACGAGAAAGAAGGTAAAGTGAACCACGGTATCAATTTGGAGACAGAAGAAGTCGAGGACATGTTAGAAGAGAAGATAATAGAACCCATGAGGGTCAAAAAACAGGCACTTCAGTCCGCTACAGAATTGACGGATATGGTTCTCCTAATAGATGATATAGTCGCTTCAAAAGGCGGCGATGAAGGAGAACAACCACCATCACCGGGCGGCGCTCCAGGCGGCCCAGCAGGCATGCCGGGAGGCGGTGGAGGACTACCACCAGGTCTCGGATGATCGGTTAAAAAAATAAAAGATCCTTAACCCTCTTCTTTCATTTTTTCTTGAGCTTTCATCACTTCGTCCCAAGCATCTAGGCTTTCCTGCGCTTCTTTCTCATCCATAAGCTGGATAGCATAACCCGCGTGGACTATAACGTAGTCACCTTTCTCAGCTTCTACTAAAGAGATATTAGCTTTCCTAGTGATACCACCGAAATCTATCTCAGCGTTATCTCCATCTATCTTTATTACTCTTCCTGGGACTGCTAAGCACATGTTAAGAACTACAAATACTTATAATATAAACGTTGTGGGTAGACACGATGCGGGTTTTTATCGATAGGTGCAGTGATTACAAGAAAGTCAAACAGGTTATAGAGAGGGGTATCGGATCACTGGGAGGCATGGACAAGTTCGTTAAAAAGGGAGAAACAGTTTTCGTAAATCCAAATCTACTTCAAGGGGCGGATCCAGAAAAGGCGATCAACACACACCCCGATTTCATCATAGCCGTTGTCAAGATACTTGAAGAGCACGGTGCAAAAGTCATCGTAGGTGACAGCCCCGGAGGACCGATGTCTGAAGGTGGTTTGAAAAGGCATTACAGGAAGGCTGGCTGGGATCGCATCGAGAAACAAACCAACGCTAAACTGAACTACGATGTCGGGGAATACAAGATCAAGAACGAAGATGGAAAGATGATCAAATCGATCAATTCTCTGCACGTCTTGAAAGATGTGGACTGCATAATCAATCTTCCAAAACTCAAGACCCACACACTGACCGTTTTTACTGGAGCTGTTAAGAACTCGTTCGGTCTGGTGCACGGTCTAGATAAAGCAGCACACCATGGCCAATTCAAAGATGTGAAGGATTTTTCCACAATGTTATTAGACATTCACAATATGGTAAAACCCAGGTTGAACATAATGGACGGTATCGTAGGGATGGAGGGAAGTGGACCGGCCGGTGGAGACCCTGTAGAACTGGGCGAAGTGATAATATCCGAGAACGGGATCGCCTGTGATATCGCCGCATGCCGATCCGTTGGGATCCCGATAGAGAAGGTATTCACTATCCAGTATTCAGACTTAGAGGAAGAAGATGTCGAATATATCGATCTAAGACCAGAAGATATAGGAAAGAACATCCGTTATCCAAAAGGAGGTTCAACACCATGGTGGGCGCCGGATTTTTTAGCCGGTTTCATATCCAAGATATATCTAGATCGCCCAGCGCTGATAGAAGAGAACTGCATCGTGTGTGGTAGGTGTAAGAACACCTGTCCAGAAAACGCCATAACCATGAAAAAAATCGGGCCTAAGATAAGCTGGTTGAAATGCATCAGGTGCTACTGCTGTACCGAGGTCTGCCCGGAAGAAGCTCTCAAGGTAGAGTGAATATTCTACTTCACACCGCTTTCCAGATCTTTTATAACCGCAACTGGATCGTCAGCTTTAACCAATCCAGAAGCTAAAAGAACACCTTCAGTTCCTAACTCAAGTGCCTTTTTCACATCTTCCCCGTCTTTCACACCAGCTCCACAGAGTACGCCGACGTTCTCATCTACATCCTTAACTTTTCTGACCGCTTCTTCGACGACTTCCGGTTTCGCTGTAGATACGGAGATATCTCCACCTATCAGTTCAGGCGGTTCGTAGGCGACGAAATCAGGACCCATGGCTGCCGCGGCTGCGGATACCTCTGGATTATTCGCACATATTATGGTGTCCAACCCGTTCTTTTTACAGATCCCGACGATCTTTTCGATCTCTGACATCTTAAGCCTGTTCTCGGAATGGTTTATCAGGGTCCCGGTGGCACCCGCTTCTATCACTGTATCTATCAATACATGACCCGTGTTGCTCCCGGGGGATATCCCGTCTATGTGTTGGGCTAGGACTGGAACTTTAGTTTTCTCAGATATCATCCTGAGGTCCGCTGTTTGGGGGCAGACTATCCAGTTCGCTTCCCCGTTCTCCTCTATTATCTTGGTCAGCTCCAGGCCCTTCTTACCTATCGACTGTGAGTACGTTTTATAATTGACTATTATGGTAGGTGTTTCTATCATGATCATCGGATATGAAATAAAAGCTGTATAAATAAAGGTTGTGAACATTACTCTTTTACATCGAAAGTTTTTAAATAACCAACCATATTTTACGCTCCTATGAAAGATTACGACCCCGTTTCCATAGAACCAAGATGGCAGGAGAGATGGGAAGAGAACGAGGTATACAGTACAACGAGAGACGAGGATAGAGAACCTTACTATCTTATCTTC
>CAZFVW010000121.1:0-253 GCA_964522285.1 uncultured Thermoplasmata archaeon
GCCTAGACTTACAACTGAGAGACCCATAACGGCTCCGCCTCTAAAAGCTATCCTTAGAGATTTGTCCAAGCTCTTTCTTGCGGCCTGGGTGGTCGGAGCTGCAGAATCAGTAGCTGTTATCATACCAACATAACCGGCTAAAGCTGAAAGTATAGCTCCCACCAGGAAAGCAAGAGTAGTCAAGGGAGTTTTTCCCTCCGCGAAGTCTTTGATAGCTAATAATATTCCTACTACTATCACGAAGATCGCTATG
>CAZFVW010000121.1:263-5550 GCA_964522285.1 uncultured Thermoplasmata archaeon
GCTATGTATTTGTATTCAGTATGTAGATAAGTCTTAGCACCCTTCTGAACTTCCCCCGATAGCTTCTGCATCCTTTTCGTTCCACGCTCTTGCTTGGAGATAAATTTCGAGAAATACCATGCTAATCCCAAGCCTATAAGAGCGGCGGCTACAGCACTCAATGCGGAAAGTAGATAAATATTCGATATTATGTCTGCCATATTGACACCTGTTTGAGTGGTTGAATGAAATAGAGTTTATATAGTTTTTTGTGGGGTCGATTTAGTATTATTTCTTACCTGTGAGTTCTTCTTTGATGTATTTCCACATCTCACCCGGGTGGATGGTTTCCATTATGTAGTTCCAGTCATCCTCAGTGAATTCGCCAAGCAAGTACAAGATTGAAATATATATGCCTAGCATCATAAGGCCGTAACCTATCAGGTGATATATACGGGTGATAGGCAGTATGTATCTATGGAGATTGTAAAGTAAGAAGGAAGAGAGGACGCCTGCACCGATGTGATACATGGTCCCTATGGGGAGATCTATCCCGATCAGTTTATTCACGTAATAATATCCTAAAAGTGAACTTATGATGGCTGCCGTAAGAGTTGCTGAAGCAGCCCCGATCTCTTTGAAACCGAACAAGGGGATACCGAAGAGCGAATCTGGGATCAGTATCATGTTCAAGAATATGTTTATCCCGTTTGCTATTACACCGATCTTCATCATGAGTTTTGGTTTATCTATACCAGGTATGGTTTGGTTTATAGGTCTGAAGAAAGATGCTATGAAGGCTTGGAACGCTAGAACTCTAAAAACAGGTACTGCAGGAAGGAATTGGTCACTCAAAAGTATATGTATGATCTCTCCAGGGAAGGCGATCATGAATATGATAACTGGGAGTGAAAGCATACTGATATACCTCATCGCAACTCTTACTGTGTTCTTGATGTTATCGATCTGGTTTCGTGAATGAAGGTCTGAGATCGCAGGGAACAAAACTGTGGTAATAGCCACGGCTACACCCGTGATGATCAATGATAATTTTCTGGCTGCAGCATAGTAACCTACGTTAACTGAAGACCAAAAAATCTGTATCAGAACGATGTCTACTTTGTTTCCCAGCTTGTTGAATATATTGTTAAGGAAATCTGGCCATCCGAATTCCCAGTATCTTTTGATCAAGTACCAGTTAGGTTTCTTGATTTTTACATCTATTAGAAAAAATACTCCTAGTAAAGCCATAATCAAGGCACCGACGACATATGTTAGGGCCAATTCTATAGCTCCTCCACCAGATACGGCTACATATATGATCAGTATGGTTGGAATAGACTGGTCTGCAAAACCTAGAACTTCCTTCTTTGCTATCTCTCCTTTGCCGATGAATGTAGCCTTAGCTATACTGCAAAGGGATTTGATCGTGACAAAAAGCAGTATTATATATACAACATCTCTATGAATCGGTGTTTGAAATCCCATATTAAAAATATTTTGCCATGTCCAGAGAGAGCCGAATACGAAAATCACCATCAAGCTGGTCGCTAGTGTATTCAAAGTCAAGAAGGTGCCCATGCATTCAGCTTCTTCTTCTTTTCCAGAGATCCGTTTCATATGAGATCTACTGAAAAATCCACTGATGATAGTAAAAATAGATACGAATCCCAAAGCAAAACTAACGATACCGTAATTGTAAGTTGGATTTTCCATGAACCTTGCTATGAAGAATAAACCCAAGGCTCCAGTCACAGCGGAGATCATCCTGTTGAAATAGATCAAAAAGGTTTTTCTTCCTAGCATCTAAATATCACTCCACGAGCATATTAAACCTTCTTTAAATAACTTATTATCACAGGTAAAGAGATCATATCCCAGGGATCTTCTTGGAGATCACGCTTTCTATCCTCTTTTTCTCCTTCTCGTAAAAAATCTGGTTGAATTCCTTTCTCATCTTTTTTGCTATATCCGGTTTTTCTTCGATTATGTTTTCCTTTCTATCGATGATTAAATTGGGGAATAAATACAATAGACATCTATTCATCGGTGAAGCTTCCATATCTCTGATCTCAGGCTTGTTCCTAATGTCGAAGAGTTTTTCATCCTTATCTTCGGAATAGGGAGAATTGATGTATTTGTACTGGTTCGTTCTTATAGAACAAAATTTGTTAGAAAAAGACTCTCCGATTATACCTCCAGTAGATTCGGAATACGCTATCAGGTCCATTTTTTCATCATCTCTTATCATAGGGAGTATGCTAGTTCCGTCGATGTTTTCATCTACTGTTAAACCCGCACAGTCAAGCAGGGTAGGCAGGATGTCTATACTTCTACACTGTTCCTCTATTATCCTTCCCTCGAATCCATCGATATGGAGTATCAGGGGGGTCTTGATCAAAAAGTCATAAACGTGGAAACCATGATCGCCAGGCATAAGATTATCGGTTCTCATCCCTGAATCTCTTTTGAACTTGTAGATCTCTTTAGCTGTGTGCAGGACGATCTCCTCCAACCTCGTTTTTCCATAGAGTTCTCCGTGGTCTCCAGTTATAGCGACGATCGCATCTTCCATATCGATACTATCCAAAATATCCTTCAATTTTGAATCGACATATGACAACGCTTTTTCGTAAGCGTTCTTTCCATACTTTGGGTTATCAAATTTTTTTGGAAAGGTTCGGGGTCCGTGTACTTCCCAGAGATGCAGCATCAAGAACCACGGTTCTTCTAATCTATCATTTTCTAATTTTCCTTTAAATTTATTGAACCAGTCAGAATCCAATCCATCATCTTTATCACGGTAATAGTAATGATCGAACCCTTTATCGAATCCCAATTCTTTCATTAGGGGCCCAGTAACCTCGGCGTATGTGGTGTAACCCCCCTTTTTTAGAGTTTCTATCAAGTTAGGGGAAGAGCTTTTTAATTTAAATCCTGATTGTGATCTGACACCGTGGGTAGGAGGGAATTCCCCTGTAAACAAGCTGGAAAAACTTGGTATAGTACTTGTAGCTGGTACTATAGTGTTTTTAAAATTTATACTGTCTTTTACTAATCTATCTATAGTTGGTTTGTAGGAGTTTCCTCCGTATATTGCCTCAGAAGCCAAACAATCTATCTCGACCAGTAAAATGTTCGGTTTTTTGATTTCTATCACCGTTTTTTGAGTCTTATATTCAGCCATTATTTCAATTTTTGCATCTTTATTCTGTATTATCTGCGAATTATTTCGCTCCAATAACTTTTTATTATACACCTATATAGGAATTTGAAAATGAACCTGAAGTACACATTATTGATAAAGATGAAGAGGATACTGGGGAAGGTATCTTTTCTTCGCAACAATCATAGGAAGATATTGAAAAGTTATTTAACACTAAAAGAATCAATAGTGGGGAGGTCAGAAGAAACCAAAGTGATGGACGAGGATTGGGATTATCTTATGGTTTTAGATGGATGTCGTTATGACCTGTTCGAAGATAATAATTTCTTAAAAGGTGAATTGGGTAAGATCAACTCTGTGGGGTCTTCCACTAGCGAGTGGACGGAGAACAATTTTAAAACAGGAGAATATAAAGACACTGTTTTCATAGCTGGGAACCCGTTTTTATCATCTATCAAATTGAAAGAGATAGTCGGAGGAAATCCGTTTTACCACATAGAAGATGTCTGGGATTACGGGTGGAATGAAGATCTCAACACTGTTCATCCGAGAGAGATCAATAAGGCTGCTAGGAAGGTGATGAAAAAATACCCCGATAAAAGGATGATAATCCACTATCTTCAACCTCATTATCCTTTCATAGGTAAGCACAAGATCGTACATGACGGGTTCAAAAATCTACGTAATGTTAAAATCAAAAAAGAAGAATCCGTAGAACTCGAGGGGCGGAATCCATGGGATGACATGGCAGAAGGTTTGATAGAACTAGATGATTTCATGATCGCCTATTCTGATAATCTGAAACTAGTTTTAAAATATGTTGAAAATTTACTGCCAGAGCTAAAAGGAAAAACAATCATCACGGCAGACCACGGTAACTGCATCGGTGAGATGGGATTGCATGGTCATCCTCCGGGTTTTCACATTAAGCCATTAATTGAAGTCCCGTGGTTCGAAGCCGATGAAGAGTATTATCGTGACGAGTGATCAGGACCACTTTTTTAGATAGTTTTCTAGAACTTCTTCAAGTTCTTTAGATGGTTTCAATTCTACGCCGAGCTCTTTTTTTATGTATTTCTTTAGAACTTCTGGATGATCGTGATCGAATGTATCTAGATCTTTTTTTATCTTCTTCCTTTGTACTTTTTTTCCTTCCATCTCAGCGTATTTTTGTAAAGAATTATCGTATTTTTTCTTCTTGATCTCATCGGACAAAAGCTGCCAATGGCGTTGAGCACCCATTCTTTCAAGGTTCCTTTTTTCACTTTTTATGTTCTTTATATGTAAACCGAACGCCCTGTCGATCGATATAGTTTTAAAGTAGATTGGAAAAGGCATATGAACTGACCGGTGAGGTAATCTGTCGCTGAAATGGTCACGGTAAAAAGCGATAATCCTTTTCATGAACCTTTTTTTGTTTTGGCATTCGGAGTAAAAATTGAAAAGATATTCCTCCTGGGCATAAATGTCACCTGTGTGGAAAAAATCCCCATAGATCTGAAGGAGTTTGAACTCTACAGAATAATATGTAGAGCTATCTAGACCGGATATGATATCTCTCAATTTTTTGATATCTCTCTCCCCGGAGTTATATGCTACACAATCTCCGTCCCACCTCAATATCCATCTTTTTTTAGAAAGGCTTATCGCTTTAGCAATCTGCTTACTATAATCGGGATCGGTATGGACATATTTTATATTTAAACCTGAACCTTTGAATTTTTTTATGGTTTTAGATATGTCTATTGTTGAACTGTCAACGATGATTATCTCATCGACTGCATCCTTTATGGAGAATATTGCTGGTTCAAGCCATGGTTCGTTCCTGACTGCTACTATAGCGCTTATACCCTCTTCCCTATCTTCATCGTAACTATGGATAGTAGAAGAAAAATTTTTTATTTTTTTGAATAATTGGCTTCCAAGTTTTTTGATTGTCATTTTCTACTCATTTACTTTCGATATATAAATATTGACTTAAATACATCTTTAGTTGGTCGTTAATTAACAAAAGATTTATATTTATCCCTCATCTGAGTTTTTTCATCGAATATGGCTGATGAGAAGAAGAACTGTTTATTGATAGTTATAGACTGCTTACGGGCTGATAAAGCATGGGATCCAGAGGTAAAGACCCCAACC
>CAZFVW010000122.1:0-5512 GCA_964522285.1 uncultured Thermoplasmata archaeon
TGAATTTGAAGCTATGGCAAACAAATTGATTCAGGTTTTAAGAAAATATAAAAATAAAATAGATCGCCTCAAGGCATTTTCGCAAATTGAAGGATTTTATGTTCCTGCCTTTATCAAGTCCCCATGAAGGACCCTCGTTATTCCGTCATATCTCCCGTGTTCAACGAGAGGGAGAATCTGGTTCTGCTGTACAAGAAGATAACCAAAGTGATGAAAAAGATGAAGGACGGGTACGAAATAATATTCGTCGACGACGGAAGCACCGACGGCAGCAGTGGACTACTTAGGAAGATAGCGGAAAAAGATGAGCACGTGAGAGTATTCATCCTATCCACTAACTACGGCCAGACCCCGGCACTCACCTGCGGTTTCGACCGTGCTCGGGGAGATATCTTTATCACTCTAGACTCGGACCTTCAGAACGACCCACGAGATATACCTAGATTGATAAAAAAGATGGAAAAGGGCTACGACGTAGTCAGCGGATGGAGGCACGACAGGAACGACAGCATGGGTAAGAAGTTCTTCTCCAGGATATCCAACGGTATAGCAACGAAGATGACCGGCCTGGATATCCACGACTCTGGATGCACACTCAAAGCGTACAGGAGAGAAGCGATACACTCCATCGATCTACATTCTGAGATGCACAGGTACATACCCGCTTTGATACACAACCACGGGTACAGAGTTACAGAAGTGAAGGTCAGACATCATCAAAGGGAAAAAGGTGAAACAAAATACGGGGTCAAGAGACTCTGGCGCGGACCATTAGATCTTTTGAATCTCTGGTTCTGGAATATATTTTCAACCCGGCCGATGCACTTCTTCGGAGGGTTGGGTATAACTTCTTTCCTAGCGGGTTTCGTCATCAATGCATATCTCACGATGATGAAGTTGGTTTATGATGAGAGTTTATCCAATCGGCCGCTATTACTACTAGGTATCTTACTGATGGTTCTAGGAATACAATTACTGATGTTCGGCTTCATCGGTGATATGATAATAAGGATACACTATGGCGAAGAGGGAAAGAAGATTTATCGGGTCAGAGAGAACACTGATGAAATAAAAACTCAGAAATAATTAACAAATAAGTTACATTCACTTAATGAGTAAGATTAAATAACAATAAGTATTCCTATTAGGGAGGTTTGGAAATGTTCAAATCAAGCAAAATCAATACGATAATATGTGTTTCTCTGTTAGTATTCGGAATGTTAAATGCAGTTTTCATCTTTGAAACTGATGATGTAGAGGGTGCTACCATAAGCGTACCAGGTAATTACCCTACTATACAAAGCGCAGTGGAGAACGCTACCGAAGGGGATACGATCTCCGTGGCGGCAGGGCAGTATAACGAAGATATCGAGATCCGAAAAACACTCAATATAGTGGGTGCGGGGAATTTGAATACGGTTATTAATGGGACTGGTACTACACACGTGATCCGAGTATACGATAATAACGTGAATATAACCGGATTCAACATCACTAATGCCGGGTCTTATGGTGCAGGTGTTTATGTAAACAGGAGAAACTGCAATATTTCCAATAATCTCCTTTACGGTAACTATTACGGAGTGTATGTTTCCTGGGAAGAAAATACGGTCATTTCGAATAATGATATCACCGGCAATAATTATGGCATAAGGGTGTATGGGGATGACAACGTTATCAGAGGTAATACCATACACGATAATTCATATTATGGGATCTATGGAGCTTACTCAGATGACTGTTTAGTTACTAGGAATCACATTTATTCAGGAAGCAGAGGCCTCTACCTGTACGATTGTATTGGATGGGATATAAAGGAGAACAACTTCTCCGATAATTACCAAGGTATATCTGTACGCCAATCCGAGGATTTGAATTTAGAAAACTGTGAATTCTATTCGAACTCCTACGGGGCTTGGCTCGAGGAGGTTGATGACACGATATTTAAAAACTGCTCATTCAACGATAGCAGTAATTATGCTATCCATGGTTACTCTGGAAGCATGTTCAAGGTTTTCAATTCATCCATCCAGGGGAGGGTAAGAGTGGATGGGACCAGTGAAGGATGGCTGGTCAACTCTACCTTTTCGGAAATGAACCTGCAGGTGTTCGATGATGCATCATTACACATCAGATGGTTCTTAGATATCCGTGTGGAAGATACTGGTGGCCAACCAGTGAGTGACTGTATCGTAACCGTAAAGGACTCGGATGATTCTCTCATATCCACGGATAAAACAGATGGGGATGGTATGTTAAAGTGGATCGTTGTTCCCGAGTACATACGTTACAGCGGAGACAAGGTCAACAAGACCCCGACCGATCTGCTGGCAGCAAAAGGGTCCCTGGCAAATATATCTACAGTCATCGTCAATGAAACGAAAAACGTGACCCTCGTTTTGGATTCTCCCAGACCTGAAGTCGACTATCTACTTATAGAGGATGAAAAGGGAGAAGGTGGGATCCATGGCCGAAGATTCCTGATGTACGACGAATACGAGCTCTATGCCTCTGGATACAACTCCAGCCTGGGATATATACATCCCGTAGAAGCTCAGTGGACTACCAATGATTCTGCCGTTGCTGATGTGATACCAGGCCCAGATACCAACACCACCATGGATACGGGGGAGAGAGGGGAATGCAAGATCACCATCTCTAACACGTCCCTGGGTTTATCCCATCATTCGAACATAACGATCTTCGCTCCGGTATACAATCTGGATCAGGATATATACTACAATGAGATCCAAACTGCTGTAAACGAAGCCAATGAAAACGATACCCTCCTGGTTTCCAACTGGACATTCCATATCGACTCTACCATATATATCTATAACTCGGTAAATCTCATAGGAAGTGGATGGGAGGGGACTGTGATCGACGGTGAAGACACCAATTCTCAAGTCTTTTATGTCCGTTCCGATTGGGTAAGCATCACCAATTTCACCATAAAGAACAGTGGCCAGTATTCCGGAGGGATCACTTTATATTATGATGTCCACAATTGTAGTATCTATAGGAATAATATAACAAACAATTATTACGGTATTCAGACATACCATCGGACTAGAGACATCGATATCTACAATAACCAGATAATTAAAAATAAACGGCATGGAATTCATTTTAACGTTGATTGTTTAGAGTGGAACATCCATGACAACAACATATCTCAGAACGGACAGAGAGGTGCTAATAGTTATTCTAATGGTCTCGGTAATATAATCTTTCGATCCAATACGATAAAAGAAAACGACGGGGAAGGGATATATTTTAGTGGTAACTCTGAAAACATCTCGTTCTTTTATAACGAAATATCTGGTAATGATCGCGAAGGCATTGAGGGGCGTGATGGGAGTGATAACTGGATTATAGAGAATAATACGATAAGCGATTCTCAATGGGGCCGCGGGATATACGGTGATGATTCGAACAATTGGACGATAAGGAACAACGAGATAACTGGTAACGACGATGAAGGGATATATGCAAGTAATTCAGATGCGTGGTCCGTAAAGGAGAACAATATTTCATCCAATGATCGTGAGGGGATAGAAGGTTACTACAGTCACGACTGGGAGATAGAGAACAATCTCGTAACTGAGTCCAGATGGAGTGATGGGATAGAGGGACGTAGCTCGAACGGTTGGACTATAAGGAACAACGAGATAACTGGTAACGACGATCAAGGTATATATGCACGGGATCTGGAAACTTGGTCGGTAAGTGGGAACAACATCTCATCCAACAATGATAACGGGATATACACCTACAACTGCAGTGACTTGGAGATATATATGAATCTTATCTCCGACAATATTGGCAGGGGGATCTCATCGGACATCACCAACGATTCCCTTTTGGAGAACAATAAGATATTGAACAACTCACGAGGTGTCTGGTTGGAAGATTCGTACCGTTGGGATATCCATCATAACAACATATCTTCAAACGATAACTATGCCATTGTGCTTGCCAACTCACACGATAACAGGATATATCTGAACTATTTCTACAACAATAGTGGTTCCAACGATAGCTACGAACCAGCGAATGTGCAGGCGTATGATGACTCCATGGATAACGAATGGAATAATTCCTATGCGGGTAATTATTGGCAGGATTGGGCAGAGAACAACGAAACGAACGATAAAGACGGAGATGGAATCGTGGATTGGCCATATCACCTGGATGGTGGTGCAAGTAACAAAGATTTCTTACCGTTAAAATACTCCAGCGGCGTCCTCGAAACGATACCATATGACGATTCAAAGGATGTTTCCATATCTCAGAAAGTAGAAGTCATCTTCAAAGATAGTATGGAGACAAGTGTTGTACCTACCCTCGAACAGACTAACGGAACCGATAACGGTGGATGGAATTTTGAGGGCTGGACCACAACGAATCTACAGGACGACACCGCGGTATGGACTCACATATCCTGGAGTCTCGATGAAAACATAACACTGAATGTATCTGCCTATCAGATGGCAGACGGGACGACAGGTTCCGAGCACTCCTGGAATTTCACCACGGAGAAGACTGACAGCAAACCTCCATCCGTGATCTCATATGAGCCAACGGGGAACAACGAGCCAATCACCTCAAGTATAGCGGTGGGATTCAACGAGAGCATGAAAAGTTCGACGGTGGAAGAAAACTTCACGATGAGCGGCGGCTCTGAGACCCTCGACATCAACGATGGCTCAGTTTCATGGAATCCATCACTCACCCAGATGACCTTCATACCCGATAACAATCTGTCTCGGCATGTGACCTATACGGTCAGTATCAACGGGACGGATATGAACGGTAACAATATCTCTTGGGGAGAATTTAGCTGGTCCTTCACGACCATTTCAGCCCCGCCTTCTTCTCAAGTCGATCCCGATGATGTTCTAGAATCAATTCAAACGAGTGAAGAATTCGACATCGAGTATGAAGCCACGGACGATGAAGACCTAGACTCAATAACCCTCTATTACAGTTTTGATAACGGAAGTTGGAAGCAGGCAAAAGTTAAAGATATATCTGGGACGTCAACATCTAGTTCATTCACATTCAATATATCCGAGGACGGTGATGGAGATGGATATTATAAATTCTATACGATTGCAGAAGATATAGATGGTAATGAAGAAGATAAGGACGCAGCATCAGAAGCTGAAACACTTGTAGATTCGACACACCCATACATCGTGGAAGTCAGTCCAGAGGATGGAACCGAAGAACTGAATGTAGATCTAGAAAATGTCCAGATTATATTCTCTGAGTCGATGGACGTTGCAACCGTTGAAAGCTCTATAAGCATTACACCTTCTATAAATTATTCAGCTGATTGGGATACTGACCACACTGTACTCAATTTAAGCTTGGACGAGAATCTCACCTATAACACCTCTTACGAAGTAGAGGTCGGGGTCGGTGCGAAAGATACCCATGGATTGGGACTTGAATCGGACTATTTGTTCACATTTAGCACTGGTAAGGAAAAGGACAAGGTTTCTCC
>CAZFVW010000123.1:0-5346 GCA_964522285.1 uncultured Thermoplasmata archaeon
CACTTGGTGATAAAGTGCTTACCATTATTAATTATTCACACTCGTTAACACTCCGTACCAGCAGATGTTTCTCTTGAAGTAAAATATATATAACAAACATCACATTCCTGCTATATCCCTTGTAGGAGGAATTTACATGTCGAGCAAGATGCAGATAAAGAATGTTATGGCTATAACCGTGATAGCGATTTTGATGATCTCCGTAGTATTTTCAGGTTACAGCAATTCGATTATGTCAGGCGAAGAGAACGATTTCGAACAAGACAACGTCGATGAGCTTAAAAACGGTGAAACACAGGATCGAGATAAGGAAAATAATGACATAGATAATAATGACATAGATAAAAAGAGATTCTATGATACTATGGGCCAAACCAATCATGATTTCTATACCAGCGATGGTTTTAAGATGGATAAAGTCGATGATAAATTGAAAGCCACAGATTGGAGTATCAGGGATCCTCACAGTGTCGATAGAGTGAATGATATGGGATATAGTGGAGATGGTGTGAACATAGCGCTTGCCGATACTGGCGTGGATTTTGGACATCCCGACCTGGATCATAGTTATGCCGTTGTCGATAATGCCTCATCACCCTATCATGGATGGCCTATGGCCTTCGATCCGATGTCGATGAATACATTTTTATCAACTGCATCACCTGAAGGAACTTATTACGTCGATACATCTACGGTGGGTGATGGACCCTTTGAATTACCACATACAATTGATATGAACGGTTTAGATGATTTTTATCCAACAGAATTGATCGGTAATAGTGGGGGAGATAACCTAGGGGCGAACAGTGATTGGGATGTGAGCCAATTGAAGTCTGCTATCGATGAAGATAATTGGTATTTTGGTTTTAATACATATCAAGGGTCTGAAAATAAAACATATGCCTTTTACATAGATGAAGACGGTCCAACATCTGGAGGTTTGACAGATCCTAGGGGAAATTATGTCGACTTTGAATCAAGTCATAGCAGCTCGGTCAAATCGATGGCATATGATAGCGTGAACGATCGTATTTTGACAGCCTCAGAAGGTGTTCAAGCACCTGTCGCTCCGGAAGATAGAAACACGGTAAGGGTGTGGGATACTAACGGTAACTTAATCCAAACATTGAAGGGTCATACATCAAAAGTTCATTCAGTGGATGTTTCTCCAGATGGCACTAAATATGCTTCTTTAGATTCTTTTAACGCAATTATTTGGGATTCATCAAATGGTGAGATCATCAATTCATTCAAATATGCTGACCAAGCTAGTAATAGAGAAGACGTAATTGCTTTCAGCCCTAACAGCACATGGATGGCTTTGGGTGGAATAGGTGAAGTTCCGAATAATATTCGAATATACAATGTGTCTGATGGAAATATGATCAAGGAGATCAGTGTTGGTAATCCTCCTACGGATTTGGAATTCAATCCATTCAATGAAACGTTATTAGCTGTTGGAAGGTTCAATGAAAAAACAACTGTGGTAAATGTTAGTACAGGAATACGTGTAGCTGATTCCCCAGATATTAGGAATGGACCAGCTACAATTTCTTGGATGCCAAATGGGCGCGATATAGTCGGCGTTGAAAAATCATCAACTTCCCCAAAGATCTTCATGTGGAATACAGAAACGGAAGCGCAACTTCACAAAAGGGAGATATCTGTAAGGGCTTCTGTAAATAATGAAAATATAATAAATGGGACTCTACTCAAAGGGGAAACCGATTTCAGTAATATGTCATATGAGGATGGGGAAAATAGAACAGTTCAAGAGGATGGAACAAGGACGCTCAACGTGACTTACAACTTAAAGTTCCCTGCTCAGCCGCCTAAAAATTTCGATTTAAAGGGGAAAGTAACTTACAAAGATTCTAATAATGCTAAAGATGATGGCACCTCTGAGTTATGGCAAGTTAATTTGTATAATTTTGAAAGTGAAGAATGGGAACAGATCGGTTATGGATCAGACGAATTCTTTGAATGGGGTTCGGAATCTTGTGACAAAGACTTATACTGTGACGAAAGTGGTAATGTCAAGGTAAGATTTGTAGATGAGAACCCTGGTGATTCTACCCCTCATCCGAATAATCTTACTATCGATTACCTATACGGAGAATACTCAATACAGATGAAATCGATCGACGCTTCACATGATGGCGAACGTATCATATCCGCTGGGGAACAAGGTGCGATCTACGTGATGAACAAAACATTTTCAGATCATAACATTTTAAAGAATCCGGACAGTAGAGAAGTCAATCATGTAAGATTTTCTCCAAACACCAATAACACGTTTTATGCTACATCTCTGGACACATCATTGAAAAAATGGGAAATCAGTTCTAGCAGTTCATCAACTTACTATCAGAACAAGCCAGATTATGTTTTGTATGCGGATTATAACAGATATATAGACGAGGCTACTGGTGATGCGATCCGGGATCCGAAATTGTTCGAATGGAACGAATCATCGAATTCTTGGGATGGACCTGTCAGTTTGAGATCGTTAGACGGAACTGTAGCTTACGAAAGCGAGTTAGTCGAAGGTGGTGTAGACAGAGGTTTCGTTGAGATAGAGGTTCCAAGGAGTGTTTTCGGCGATTCAGATTCTATCGCGGTAGAGATGGCACTTTTAGAAACTGCAAATAAAACTAGAGCTTTAGATGCTACACCTACAGAATATGACCTAGAAGCATATTATGCAGAACATGGCTCAGGAGAAGCCGGTAGAGATTACGCCCTAAAAGATAAAACACCTTCTACACTCTCTAATTTACATAGAAGAGAGATGCCAAAAGTTAACGTCGATAATAGTATAGGGTCTGGCCCTTATCATTTCGGAACCCATCCGAGTGAGATTCTTACAGAAAATATAGGTGACATAGGTGTTTTGGTGAAAGATGGTAATGTATATGTTGATTTAAATCATGATTATGTTATAGATAGTGATGATCCTGTCATGAACAAGGCAAATCCAATAGGAAGAGATGATTTGAACGATGATGGTACACCAGACCTATCAGCGGGTATGCTTTATTTCATATCTGATGCAAATAAAGTGACCGGAGAAGATTTGGTTATCGATGATAAGGATGAAAATGTCGCAGAATTGGAGCATGATAACCTTGTCAGTTTCCCGAACAGCGTTGTGGTGTACAAAAATGGAGTGGAGTGGGATGAAGTAAAAGAAACCAAGGTGCTCGATTCCAGCACAGAGGATATACTGGTACCTTATATAGAGGAAGAAGAGGAATTCAACTTGATTGGAGAGAATATGCCAGTGAGAAATTTGACAGTATTCAAAAGTATAGACGGCGAAGAAGAAAGTTTTGAGCTACCTCACCACGATGTTATCGAAGCTGGTGAATTGGTGGACAATTACACAATCCACGATCTTTCATTATTCAAATCACCTGATATGGTCAGGATTGATAGATCTAATTACATTTTAGACAAATCTACTGGTGAAGTGACTTTCAAAGATAAATTCCTAGCAGCTTATCCAAAAGACATAGTTTTGAACGCCTATTATAATTTCACTGGTAAGCTATTAGAGGATGACTATTCATACGATTCACCTTCAGGTGAGATAGATTTCGCTTACGACTTACACACCAATACTAATGTAACGGCCACTTATACCTACACACCTTATTACGTAGACGAGGAGCCGGGAAACGTCACGGTGACAGGAGATTACACCTCGAGCGATACTTTAACTGTAGACTACCAATATAATGGCACACCTCTCCCATATTCTGACGTTATGGCTGAAGAGAAAAATATGGAATTTATACCTGCAGCCGGTCAAGAAGACATGATCGCGTTGATGGGTGATTTCTCGTGGGATTCTATTGAAAATGAAGCGATAACTCACGGTACGCAGATTGCTTCCAGTATAGTAGGTTCAGGAACACTGAGTCCTTTAAGTGGCAATATCACTGGAGCTGCACAAGATGCGAAGATCATACCTATAGCTAATGCCGACAGTGATCTCATAAATTCATGGAAATTCGCAGTCCAAGGGTACGATGGTGTTGGCGATACCGGAGACGAAGCCAATATAGTTTACTCGGCTCCAAAACTTCCAACGGTCTATGAAACGGGATTAGATACATATTCTCAAAACCTCAATTACATATCTAAAAACAATCCTTCAACTCTATTCATCACAGGTGTAGGAGACGATGGATATGGCTATGGTACAGCTCTATCACCGACTTCTTCAAATACGATGGTGGTAGGAGCATCTACCTATGAGATTGATGGATGGGGTAATGTTAGATATATGCAGATCCCATCTTATTCTTCGAGGGGCCCAACTGCTTCTGGTAAGGTAAAACCGGACCTTATAGCTGTGGGAACGGGATATGTAGATCTACCATTGGGTGTAAGGAGTACAACCGACGGAACTTTATCTTACACTTCGACGCCCTGGTCAAGTACTGAGTTATCTGCAGGAGTAGTAACAGGGATCGCAGCGTTGGTATATCAATCTTATAATAATAGTCATGGACAAAACCCTGATGCTGGACGGGTTAAAAACATCATGTACTCATCCTCCAAAGACATGGGTTATGATATATTCACACAGGGTCACGGTTTCATAGATGCTCTTGATTGTATCAAACTTTCAACAGGGTCTTCAGGACTGATGTTCTCGGATAACAGCTGGGAACCCGGTGATTACCACGGCGGAGATTACTCATCTTTTGCTAAATTCGTTGAACCTGGTGAAAACTATTCTAAAGAGATCAATATCACGAACTTCGGCGGCTCTGAAGATGTTTCTATATACTCCAACATATTCAATAAGACCGGTGAAGATATATGGACTTTCAATCTAAGTTCTAGCAATGAAGATTATTCCAAGAACATTACAGGGATGATACCTTATGATTCTTCGCTAGTAAGAGTAACTGTATCGGGTGATGCTGAATCTATAAGTGCAGATGACGATCCAAACGTATTGACCTTAAATGATTGGCGAGACGATGGCGATGGGAAAATCGAGTCTAATGAATTAGCTAGTATAACGGAATGCAGACTAAGCTCTTCAACATTACAAGTAAGTGCTCGAGATCCGTTAAGAGAGGTAGAAGACAGCCTTGTAGTTAAATTGGATACAAATATTGGAGATGATTACGAATTTGAGATCAGGATGGAATATTTCTCATATTCTGATAATCCATGGTTATCAATGAACAGTATAAACAGTATAGAATCCGAAGAAAAACTGAATCTATCGATGGATGTACCCGAAGATGCTCAACCCGGTACTTATGACGCTTCTGTAGTGATGAACCATGATCTGACAACTCAACCTGAGACACAGATAGAAAG
>CAZFVW010000124.1:0-2486 GCA_964522285.1 uncultured Thermoplasmata archaeon
AGCGACCCCTTCTTCATCCGCCGTCTGGAACCCTTTTATCATGCGGATGAACTCGTCCATGTTCCTGCCGAGTTCTGCTGGATAATACAAGATCGCTCTGATCGTGGATTTTGGGTCCACCATGAATACGGCTCGAACGGTCGCTGTTCCGCCGGTGTGATGTACCAATCCCAACCTGTTAGCTACTTTGCCCTGTCCATCAGCTATTATCGGGAACTCGATCTTCTCGCCCAGGTTGTCTTCGATCCATTCCGCCCACTTCAGATGAGCGTAGACCTGGTCGATACTCAAACCGATGAGCTCCGTGTTCAGTTCTCTGAACTGATCGAACCTTTTCTGGAAAGCGTAGAACTCCGTCGTGCAAACCGGTGTAAAATCACCTGGATGTGAGAACAGGATGAACCATTTTCCTTCGAATTCTTTTGGCAGGTCCAGCTTACCGTGTGTCGTTTGTACTTTCATCTCTGGGAACTTGTCGCCTATCAAGGGCATTCCTTCATCTTCTTCCATATCTATCTACCTCTTTTTTGTTTTTTTTAATTCCTTATAACTCCAATTTCTTCTCGCTGGTCCAAAGACCGTGTATGTTGCAGTAAGAAGTCGCCAGTATCGTACCTGGTTTCTCCGTCTTGAAAACCGCTTTCAGTTTCGGTTCGGTGTAAACCGTGCTCGTGTTCGGTCCTTCCGCGGAAGCACCGTGTGCGTTGAACGTGAACCTCCCAAGTTCGTATGGGACTTTTCCACCTTCCGGGTGGAAGTAGAGTGTTATCCACTCGATGTGGTGTTCAGTCGTATTCGGATGTGCGATCTCTTTACCTACACTCGCTTCCACCACGATCTCTTCACCTTCTTTAGCTTCTCCCTTTATCTCTATAACCGGTACGTGTTTCTCGGTCTTCCAATCAGCGCTTTGATACATATCTCCTATTTTCTCCATCTTTTCACCTCTTCTTTTTATCTACTTTTTCAACTCTTCAAATATCTCTTCTATGTCGGGGACCTCCCCGATAGGGTAAACTTTCTTGAAGATGATATTTCCATCTTCATCGATTATGATATTGGCTCTCTTCGAGAAGCCTTTCTCATCGTCGAACAAGCCATATTTCTTCGCAACTCCACCGTGGGGCCAGAAATCCGAAAGGAGTCTGACCTTCTCGACACCAATATCTTTAGCCCACAGTTTTTTAGCGGGTACGGAATCCACGCTTATACCCAAGGGTACAGTGTTAAGTTCGTCGAACTTTTCCTTATTTTCATCCAAGGACTGCATCTGTTTCGTGCAGACGCTTGTACCTGCTAGTGGATGGAATGAGAGAAGAACTTTCTTGCCTTTCTGTTCCGCCAAATCGAACTCCTCACCGTTTTGGTCTTCAAGAGAGAAATCCTTCGATAGGTCACCCTCTTTTACTTCATCATCTTCTACCATATATCTCACCGTTATTCATTATATATCTAGATGTTTATGTATTTAACCCTTCATCCTTCTATCTTCTCGAACTGATCCTTCGGAGCACCGCATATAGGGCAGACCCAGTCGTCCGGTAATTCCTCGAATTTGGTCCCGGGTTCGATACCGTTCTCCTCGTCTCCTTTCTCTTCGTCTAACACATATCCACATACTAAACATTCCCATTTTGCCATCTTATCATCTCCTATATCTAAGGCCCCTGATGCATCGCGGGGTAATATTCGTCGAACTCTGAGAATTCTTTGTACCTGCTGAGTTCGGATTTCAATATATCATGGTGATTCTGTTCCATATCTGAAAGGTAGTACAGCGTGTTCACTAGATTGTCGCCCTTGTTTTCTCCTTCGGCCTTCTTACCCATAGCCTTGTAGAAATCTCTAGAAGCGATCTCCGCTTCCATGGCCTGCCCGATTATCTCCTCTTCATCCATCTCATCGTTAAAATTGATGAAAGGCATCGGTAGGGGAGTTTCATCCGGCATCTCCATCTCCTTTCCCTCGAATTCTTTCTCATAAAAGTTCCGAATGAATTCTTCGTGCTTCTGTTCCTCGTCAGCCAAAAAATCGAACCTATCGGACGTTACAAAATTCTTAGACCTATCTCTCAGATATTCGTAAACTTCTCTGCTGTTGATCTCTGATTTGACCGCCACTCCGAAGAGCTCGTCAAATCCTATATCTTCTACATCCATTTTTTCATACCTCCTTATATCTATTATCTTTTTTATCGGACTTCATTTTTTCGGGTATTGTTCCCCTTTCTTGCTTATCTATTTCTTCATACATTGCGAGCAACGGTCCTATAAACTGCGATTTATTTAAACTTTATGTTCGATATTCGCAAAAACTTTATTAACTATGAATTTTATTCTGCGATAACATGGTAAGAATCGACGATATCGACAAAAAGATACTTGAATTACTGGAAGAAAATTCCAGGATGCACTTCACGGAGATAGCGGAAAAGATAGACGTAAGCGAAGCCACGGTTAGGAACAGGGTGAAGTGTTTAGAAAATA
>CAZFVW010000124.1:2496-5332 GCA_964522285.1 uncultured Thermoplasmata archaeon
AATAACGATATAATCAAAAAATACACTATCGAGATAAATCCTAGAGATCTAGGTTACAATATAGTAACGATGCTGGGTATAGATGTTGAACCCCAGAATCTATTAGAAGCCGTTGATAAAATCCGGGATGTAGAGCAAGTCCGATGGGCTGCAAAATCCTCCGGAGATCACATGATCATGGCCGAGCTCTGGACAAAGGATGCCGGGGAATTATCCGAAGTCGTCAGTGAAAAGATAGGTAAGATAGAGGGCGTCAGGGACATGAGACCCGCAATATTGTTGGAGAAGAAGGAGAAGAAAAACAATATGTATCATTAAAAATGATTATACCCAAGGGTGCAACCATTAGAAAAAAATTGCTGGAGATACCACATGACGAAGAAGCGGTGTTCCTTTCTAGGGAGAACAGGTTCCTGGGCAGGGTTAAGTTAAAAAGTACAGATGAAACCCACGATGTCCACGTCAGAGACCCAGGAAGATTGGAGGAGATCCTTTTTGAGGGCAATGACGTCCTTGTCAAGAAGGCAGATAATCCCGATAGAAAGACCGACTGGGACCTGATAGCCGGCAAAGTAGAGGATGACTGGATCCTGGTGAATTCCGGTTTTCACCGTCAGATAACCGAGACCATCTTGGAGGATGAACAGATCAACCCCTTCGGTAAGATCGATTCATTCAAGGCCGAGCAGCAGCTCGGAGAAAGCAGGATAGATTTTCTTTTAGAAAAGAACGATGAAAAGATATGGTTGGAGGTCAAGGGTTGCACCCTAGCAGTAGATGGTACCGCCCTCTTCCCCGACGCCCCCACGACCAGGGGTAAGAGACACGTCGAAGAACTTATCTCAGTCAAAGAGAACGGTGATCGTGCAGCACTGATATTCCTGATTTTCAGGTCCGATGCCGAGTGTTTTAAACCTTATGAAAAAAGAGACCCTGCCTTCGGTGAGACCTATTGGAAGGCAGTTGAAAGTGGAGTTGAAGTTCACCCTTTGAAGATGGAATATGATGGTAAAGAACTCTACTTCGTGGGCGAGATCCGTGTCTGCGATAGGTAACCTGCCTAACACCCAAAAATTACAAATCTTCTTTTCCCTATACACCATTTGGATGATAATATGTCAGGAATTCACTTCACAACAACAGAAGACTTAGAGCTGATGAAGTCTTTCTATATGGACGAGATAGGCATGGATATGTGGGTAGACCAGGGAGGCTGTATAATACTCAAACACGGGAACATGCTTCAGGGCTTCTGCCAGGGCGATGAGGCTGGAACCGAAGTGGTCATCACTTTTTTCTATCCCAAGAAAGAGAAAGTCGACGAGATGTATGAAAAGCTCAAGGATAGAGCTAGAGATGAACCGGAAGAGAACCCGACCTACAACATATACAACTTCTTCGCCGAGGACCCGGAAGGCCGAACCATCGAATTCCAAACTTTCCTTCATGACCTGGACCCTTATCTAGACGGTAAAGAACTGATGGAAGGAAGGAGGAGCGTAAGGGAATACGAAGACAGAGAAGTACCCGACGAATTACTGAACAAGGTCTTCGAGACCTGCAGGTACGCTCCTACATCCAGGAACTCCCAGTCCTACTATTTTATCCCGATCCGAGATAGGGAAACGGTAGAATTCATGGCCGATAGAAGAAAGCCCAACAGCGGCCCCATCGCGGAAGCGCCCATGGCTGTTGCTGTATGCTGCAACTCTGAAGAAACCGGAGCCCCGAAACAGGACGGAGATATCGCCGCTTATCACTTCATGCTGACCGCTTGGACCTACGGATTGGGTACATGCTGGATAGCCGCCATGGATAGAGAAGACGTGAAAGACAAACTGAACATCCCGCAGGATCATTTTGTCGCAACAGTAACCCCACTCGGTTTCCCGAAAGAGATACCTAAAACACCATCTAGGAAACCTGCCGAGGAGTTCGTTAAAAAGATAGAGTGATCACTTGAATATCTCTCCGGTCTCCTTGTACCAGAGGACCAGATCCAGGTGACCTAGAGGGATACCTATATCCCTCGCGAACCCAGACATCTTTTTCTCTATTTTTTTATACTTTTTAGGAGTCAAACTCTTGGGTATCTCGTCGATGACCCCCAGCTTTTCAAGGTTCTTCAATATGTGCCTGTCTAGTATCGCTAGATCATCCCCCAACCCGATGTTCCGGAGGAAATGGCCCGCCTCTTTGTAACCTAATCCCTTGACATTATCCACCAGCCACTCTCTCCTATCTTTATCGTTTTTTAGATCCGATAAGATCTCTCTGATATCTGCTTCATCATCTTCAACAAATCTCACCCTAGCCTCTATGACGTAGCTCGCCTTGTTGTTCTTGAACCTGACCCTTCTGATGAGTTCGGCCATCTCCTCCTGTTCAGCGGTCAGCATGTTCTCTTTTTCTCTAAGATCCCTTACGGTCTGCCAGCAGACCTTCGCCTTGGATTGAGGCGTGAACAAACAGAACACCAGCTCGTCGAAAAGCCTTTCATCGTCGGCCTCCTCCCACAGCTCTTTGAACTCGGATATCCTTTCTTTTATGTCGTCCTCGATATCGGAGTATATCTCTTCTATATCTTTTCGAGCGGCCATGATATCTTCAAAAAATCGCAGTTATTTATACTCATCCAACTTCTCTGAGATATCCTCCTTATCTTCAACCGGTTTACTGCAGGTAAAATCACGGCAGATGTAGATTTTGACCCCCTCTTCAGGTACATCCATATCTTCGGTGAAGGGTGCGATATCGGCTAACATTTCAGAGTTCTCTTCATCCTTATGGAGAACTATCGCACCCGGTCTATTTTCATTCATGATCATGTCAAGTG
>CAZFVW010000125.1:0-5306 GCA_964522285.1 uncultured Thermoplasmata archaeon
CTCTAGATAGGAACCTCTTGGTTTTCTCTTCGCTGTTCACGGTCGTGATAGTGAGGCGAAAGATAATAAATTTTTCATGCCCTGATGAAAACGTTTATTTACTATATCGTCTGAATAGTATCATAATATGGGATACGTGGCCAAAACTATGGGTCTGTTCACATTCATGGTACTGCTTTTCGTAGCGATAGGTTACCTTATAGGCGGATTCTTCATGGGTAACTGGATCCTTGGGACTTTGGTGTTCCTGGGGATCGCTGGTGTCATGAACCTGGTAGCGTATTTCTACAGCCATAAACTGATATTGAAGAGCTACGGTGCTCAGATAATCGAGGAGAACGACGAGCCCCGATTGTTCAACATAGTGAAAGAAGTGGCCTACGAAGCGGATATCCCCATGCCGAAGGTCGCTATCGTGCCCATGGACGTGCCCAATGCTTTCGCAACAGGTCGTAACGAGGAAACAGCCGTTGTGGCGGCTACTAGAGGGATATTGAACATACTGAATGATGAGGAATTGAAGGGTGTCATATCACACGAGATAGGCCATATAAAAGACAGGGACATGCTGGTGATGAGCATAGCTGCTACACTCGCTGGAGCTATCACTTTCATGGCTAGGATGGTCTGGTGGAACATGATATTCAGCCGGAGAAGAGTTCACCCCGTTCTGCTGGTCGCCATGGTTTTAGCACCGATAGGAGCGATCATCATAAAGTTGGCGATATCTAGGAAAAGGGAATACATGGCCGACGAGATGGGAGCAAAGATCAGCAAGAACCCGAACGCACTTGCCGATGCTCTCGAGAAACTTCATGTCCAGAATAAGAGACATCCCCTAAAGAAAGGCAATCCGGCAACGGCGTCTCTGTTCATCGTGAACCCTTTCAAGAAGAGCACCTTCGTATCGCTGTTTTCAACACACCCACCGATGGAGGAGAGAGTTTCCCGTTTGAGAGAGATGGCTAGCGATTTCAGTTATCTTTGAATAAATACTAATCTATAAGTACCCTTTTCTAATATCTTTCTTCGATGGTCAGATGCTCTGCCCCGGGTAAAGTGATCCTTTTCGGAGAGCACGCAGTGGTATACGGTGAGCCAGCTATAGCGATAGCGGTCGATAGGAGGGTTAAAAGTTCCATCGAATCTTCTTCGTCTGAAACCACTGTGAACGGTTATAAGATAGAAGAAGACAGGCACAAGTACATCTACCAGTGCATCCAAGATACGGGTGTCGATGAAGATCTAGAGATCATATGTAAGAGCGATATACCCAGCGGTGCTGGGATGGGTTCTTCAGCAGCCGTGACTGTTTCTATAATGTCGGCCCTAGATACGATGAAAGGAGAAGAATTTGAGAGGGGAGAACTCGCTAGAAGAGCCTTTGATGTAGAGTGGAAAGTTCAGGGGAGCGCGAGTCCTATAGACACGTCAACAGCGGTGAACGGCGGTGCGGTCAAACTATCAAAAGATAAGGGGAAGGGGTTTTTGTGGGATGTAAAAAAAGAAGATAAAAGATGGTACGTCCATCATATCGATATACCCGATATGCATCTGGTTGTTGGCGATACGGGGGTGCATGCACCTACCGGTCCGTTGGTACAGAAGGTCAGGCGATTCTACGAAAAGAGTAATTTCGCTAAGGAAGTGATAGAGGATATCGGGGTTCTTGTGGAGGAAGGCAGTAAGGCAGTGGAGAACGGCGATGTCGAGAAGATCGGCAGGTTGATGAACGAGGATCAGAAATTACTATCAATATTGGGTGTGAGTCATCCTCGATTGGAAGCGCTTATCAAGGCGGCTGCAAGATTTTCGTACGGGGCTAAACTCACCGGAGCTGGAGGTGGAGGAGCCATGGTCGCACTTACGGATGAGCCTGAGAATGTCGCTGAAGCTATCAAAAAACGCGGTGGTGTTCCCTACATCATAGAAACTACAAAAGAGGGAGTTAAAAAAGAAAATTAGGGGTTGAAAAGGTTTTTTAGAAAGGCTTTATCTTCTTCCTATCGACGCCTATGCCAGGAGGTGTAACTGCTATCATCGTAGGACTCAATCCAGCTACGTCTCCACCGACATCGTTGGCTACAGCTTTTAGCTCCTGGTGTACCTTATGAAGTGCTTCTTCGTTCCCTGCGATGTCTTCCGTATCGACTATCAAAATATTTCCATCATAGAGTTCGTCAGTAACAGCCCTTATATCTTCATATCTATGGACTTCTGCAACTTTGATAAGTACATCTGACTCCATCTGGGGTCCGCCCCTTTCGACCAATTCACCCAGATCGATATACTCTTCTGCACCCAATTTTTCGCTCTTTCTCTTCTTTTTATGGGTCTTCTTCTTGATAAAATCCCCGATCATACAATTCACATCCTTTAAGGGCACATATTATAAGCCGCATAAAAAACTATCGGATTAAGTTTGTGAAATCCATCGAGATATATTTGCGATTATGCATTTTTTACCCAAAATTATTAATATTATTTTACGCTATTAACTATCGTTAAGAAAAGAGGTTATTTGAGATGAGGAAAACCACCCAAACAATAATTTTAACGTCTTTGCTCGTAATGATTATATTTGGAACTATAGGTTCTCCTATTTTATCACAAAACAACCCTAGTAACAATTTTATAAATAATAATAATGATACATTCCACGACATAAAAAATCAGCATCTAGCAGATTCACCATGGCCAATGTTTAATCAAAATCAGGACCATACTAGTGTTAGTCCATACTCTACAAAAGGAGTTGATGGAACAGTTGAATGGAGATTCGGTACTAATAGTTATGTTTATTCTTCTCCCGCGATAGGCGAAGATGGAACGATCTATGTGGGTTCTCAAGACACCAATCTCTACGCTGTGAATCCTAACGGAACTAAGAAATGGAATTTTACAACCAATGGACATGTTTACTCTTCACCGTCTGTAGGTTCTGATGGGATGGTGTATGTTGGATCCAAAGATCATCGTTTGTACGCAATTTACCCGAACGGATCACAAAAATGGAATATTTCTACAGGGGATGAAATTAGTTATTCTTCTCCCTCAATAGGGGTAGACGGAACTATCTATATCGGTTCGGTGAACACCACGAAACAAAACTTCTTTGCGATCAATCCAAATGGCACGAAAAAATGGGGATTAAAGACCCAAGGACCTGTCATATCTTCACCAGCGGTGGATGAAAATGGAACTATTTACATAGGTTCCGGACAAAAAATGTACGCTATCAACCCAGGTGGAAGTATAAAATGGTCATACCAAACTGGTGATTTAATTATAGCATCGCCAGTCATAGGACCTAAAGGAAGGTTATATGTGGGTTCATTAGATGGAAATATCTACGCCCTCAACAAAGAAGGTGATTGGATATGGAATTACAAATTCAGTGGTGATATTGCAGGTGAGATTTTATCTACTCCCGCAATAACCGACGATGGAACGATCTATGTAGGAACCGATCAAGGTAGCACGGGGGGATATCTTGTAGCACTATCTCAAGAAGGTGGAACACGTTCTGTAAAATGGAGCCTTCACCGAGAGGGACTCGACATGTTTCCATCCCCTTCAGTGAGTGCTGACGGAACTATTTACATGGGCGGGTCGGGTTGCGGTTGCGTTGACACGGATTATGAATTCTTTGCTGTAACACCAGAGGGGGATATAAAATGGGAGGAAAGGACAACTACGAGTTCTTCACCTGCTATAGGATGGGACGGTACTGTATACGTAGGAGGTTTCTCCGATTTGTATGCGTTCGAATCAAAAATGGAAATATTAATGGAATCCGATTTGAATAAGACCAGCTGTTTACCAGAAAATTCTTTGAATATGAACGGAACAGCTTCACTTTCCAATGGTATCATTCCTGATGGTTCGGATGTGACCTTAGAGGTAAATAACACTGAATTACACACCACTGTAAATAACGAAGGGATCTACGAAATTTCTTTTAACGCCCCATCTCAACCAGGAAGTTACGCAGTCAAAGTCACAATAAATTCCACTGAATATGGGTTGGTTAATTCTACAATTCACGATTTAACTGTAACAGAGGTGCCAGAACCGGATATCGCGATAACATCAATAAATTTGAACTACACAGTGCAGACACTTTATCAAGGGGATGATATAAAAGTGGAATATGTGGTGAAAAACCTCGGTTCAGCTTTCGCTGAATTTAACATATCCCTGAGTCTAGACAGTTTACAGAACGTTATGCAGAGCTGTAAGATGAACTTGTCCTCAGGGGAAAAGAAAGAAAGCATGTTTATCACATCTGCTTTTAGCGGTGAGCACACCCTATGGATTAATGCCTATGATGTAAGCGGTGATGACAATCGCGATAACAATCTAATCAACGCATCTTACACAGCTATAGAAAAAAAACCCAGCCTGGAGATGAGCGAAATATCGGTGGATCGCCCTGAAACTATGTGGGAGGGAGACATAGTAACTTTAGAAGTAAAAATATGGAACAACGGTACATCTAGTGTAAATATATCTCTAGTTTTCTCTATTGACAGTGAATCAAATTATTCGAAATGGTTCGATGTCCATATTGGGATTAGAGATAAGAAAAGTATCGAAGTGGATTGGGCTGCAATAAGTGGACAACATACACTGTGGATTATAGCTGACCCAAATGATACAATAGACGATGGAAAGATTGACAACCAAACGAGAAGTGTATCGGTTTCAGTTCTGAAAAAGACATCAGAGATTTCGATATCTAATCTAAAGATTTCACCAGATGAAAACCTAACCATAGGGGATGAGATAACTGCTAGTGCCCTCGTTGAAAACAAAGGGACTGTCTCAGCATACTTTGACGTGGTTTTATCGATCGATGATAAGGACAACGTAAGCGAGAGGGTCATCATCTCACTCGGAGCTAATGAGTCAGAAACTGTCGATTTCTCATACACACTTTCAACGTCAAGCCATGTACTATGGTTGATAGCTGATCATAATGAAAGCGTTGAAGAGAATTTGGAATCAGACAATAACGTGTATAGGATAATAGAAGCTTCCCAGATAGATAACACAGAAGATCAGAAAAACCAGGGCGATGGAACTCAATCAGACCAAAACGAACCACAAACTGAAGATGATCAGAGCTTGAATGAAAAAGACGGATCTGAATTTCCTATCTGGATACTGATCATCATTAGCGCAGCATTTCTTTCTATAGTTATATTCTTCTACTGGCAGAGAGAAGATGGGGAAGAGGATAGTACCCCTGAAGAATAGATTCATAAATATCATCTTTTGAAATCCATACTGTGCATACAGAG
>CAZFVW010000126.1:0-76 GCA_964522285.1 uncultured Thermoplasmata archaeon
TCTTCTGGTTCTTCGTCTTCTTCTGGTTCTTCGTCTTCTTCCGGTTCTTCGTCTTCTTCCGGTTCTTCGTCTTCTT
>CAZFVW010000126.1:176-5234 GCA_964522285.1 uncultured Thermoplasmata archaeon
CTGGTTCTTCGTCTTCTTCTGGTTCTTCGTCTTCTTCTGGTTCTTCGTCTTCTTCTGGTTCTTCGTCTTCTTCCGGTTCTTCGTCTTGCTCTGGTTCTTCGTCTTCCTCTGGTTCTTCGTCTTCTTCGATCTCCATCTCTTCGACTTCTTCAACCTTCTCTGGAGTTTCTTCTTGTTCTTCAGCTTCCTGTTCCTCTTCAACCTGTTCTTCGGATTCCTCTTCTTCCGGTTTCTCTGGTTCCTTTTCCTCCGGTTCTTCCTCAACTTCCTCTTCGGGTTCAGCCTCTGGTTCTTCCTCAGCCTCTTCTTCTGCCTCTTCCGGTTCCTCTTCTGGTTCTGGAGTTTCCGGTTCCTTTGGCTGAGGCTTTTTGACGGTGATCTCATCTGGCAATTTAGCGTTAGGATCCATTATCTGAACAGTTACTCCTATTATACCGAGCTTCACTTTCGCAGCGGAGAATCCTTCGTGCATCCATTTTTTCTCTTCCTCGCCGCAGTGCTTGATATGGCCATCTATGAATTTTTCCACCCTATGTCTCGGTCCAGTCAATTTTCCTGAAAGTACGATCTGAACGCCTCTAGCACCGGCATCTAGTATCCTTCTTGCAGTGGAATGACCTGCTCTTCTGAAATGCCATCCCTTTTCAAGTGAAGTAGATAGTTTCTCAGCCATTATCTGTGCGTTCAATTCTGGAACTTTCACTTCTTGGACTTCTATCTGAGGATTGTCGAAATCGAATTTTTCCTTGACTTCTCTCGTCAACTTCTGGATGGAGCGACCTTTTCTACCTATTACTAAAGCCGGCCTTTCTATCTGAAGCGTTATCCTAGTTCCCATCGGGGTACGGGAGACTTCACAACCTCCGAAACCCGCTCTTTCAGTCCTTTTCTTGATGAACTCTTTTAATAGAACTCTGTCCATTTTATCTGATACGAATTTCTTTTCCTTGGCCAACTTACTCCTCCTCCTCTTTTAAGATGACTTCTACATTAGTTGTATGTCTGTTATGGGGTGTACTTCTGCCTTGTGCTCTAGCTATATAACCTTCGATAGGAGAGCCTTTATGTGCAACAAGACTGAGTATCTTCATGTTATCTGAATCCAGCCCTTTGTTTTCCGCATTATGTCGTGCTTCTTCGATTAGATCACGTATCTTCTGAGAAGCTTTCTTGGGATATCCGCCGGGTCCAACTCCTTTATTGTGGGAAACCTGTTTGTTGTGTTTCCTGTATGGTATTGCTCGATGTCCTTCTATAACATCATCTAGTATGTTCAACGCGCTCTCGACATCTCTACCCCTTAGATATTTGCAGATCTCGACAGATTCTTTTGAAGATATCTGAAATTCCCGTCCATATGCTTTAGCCGTGATCTCTGGGTCCGGATCCATAGTGTATGCCATTCTTCAACACCTCATTTCAATGGTATGTATTTCGACGACCTAGTCGCCCCTACACCTGGTCCAGAATGTTCCACACCTTTCCTGGTCAGTGTGAATTCACCGAGATAATGCCCGATCATCTCAGGCTCTATCTTGACAACATCGAAATCACTTCCGTTGTGGATAGCTATCTTTTTACCGACGAATTTCGGTAAGATGATCATCTCTCTTCTGTGCGTTCTGTAGATATCCTTATCTTTCTTATCGAGCTTCTCCAGGAATGCCTTTTCTTCCTTATTAAGGCCTCGTTCCAAGGATCGCCTTGCCCTTGAAGGTAGGACCTCTTTCAATTCCTTGAGTGACATCTTCTGTAATTCTTCTAAAGTATGACCTCTGTACTTGAATTCCTTTTTACGTCTTGAACTTATCCTCTTTCTTCTCTTCTTTGCCATTTTTTTACCTCCTTAACTTCTCCTCCTTCTTTTTCTTCTTCTTGGTCTTTTTAGAAGAGAGGTTGCCTACTTTTCTACCTGGAGGCGCGTTTGCACTGACCTTTGAAGGAACGCCCACATGCTGATGGTCTCCCCCACCGTGGGGGTGGTTGACAGCGTTCATAGCTATACCTCGGACCTTCTTCGGACGTTTCGCCTTGCTGCTTGCTGAGTGTACAACTTTACCAGCCTTTGCAAAAGACTGTTCTTTGTGACCTCCACCGGCTACTATCCCGATGGTGGCTCTACAGCGGCTGTCCACTCTCTTAAATTTATCTGAAGGTAATCTCAGCGTGGTCGTCCTTCTTTCTTGAGATATAATTGTAGCGTGAGTTCCGGCGGTCTTTACTAACTTTCCACCGTCTAATGGTTCTAATTCTAGATTATAAACGAAAGTCCCAACAGGGATCTTCAATAAAGGTAACACGTTACCCTTTTCTATGTTAGATTTTGGTCCTACCTCTATCTTCTGTCCCACTCTTAACCCGTTATTTGCCAGTAGGAACTGTTTTTCGTTATTATCGAATAGGACCTCCGCCAGGGGTGCAGTCCTTCCCGGCGCGTGGTGGAGGTCTACTACCTCGCCCACGGTTTCCTGTGATTTAGGATAACCAGGAGCTGCAAGATGCCTGTGACTCGGTGAACGGTAGGTCGATGATCCTTTTCCTCTTCTTTGTGGTATTATTCTCTTACCCATTTATATCACCTAGAATACACCTATCCTCATACCTATCTCCTCAGCTGAATACTCACTAGTGAACTTCACGATGGCTCTTTTTCCATTTTTATCGATGAGCGTGTTCACCTTTTCAACATCGGCCTCGAATAGATCTTCTACTGCTTCTTTTATCTGGATCTTATCTGCTTTCAGATCAACCATGAATTCCAACTTATTTTCCTCTTCCATCTTTATCATGGTCTTCTCCGTAACGTAGGGAAAATAAACTATATCATGAGATGATTCATATTTCACCATCTTTACCAATCCTCCATTCCATTCAGTGATTGAACGCTGAACAAGGTCAATCTCCCGATATCTCCGCCGGGTGCTAGGTCCTCTACCGTAACTCTATCCGGTGTTTTTACTGTAACTCCTGGAAGATTCGAGAAAGCTTTGATCCCGTCTGAATCTTTTGGAAGAACTACCAATAAACTGACCGGTTTCCTGTGTTTTCTATCTCTAGCTTTTCCTTTACCAGCCCTTATATTTCTACCATCATGGGCCCGTTGGATATCCGAGTAAACTCCTATCTTCTCGAGGAGCTCTATGGCTTCTGAGGTCTGGGATATCTCTTGAATGCCTTTTTCTAGAACTATAGGGAACACTAAATCTTCGCCGTCTACTATGTGACCTCTTTTTCTTACCAAGTCTCCGTCGGACGTCGCGGCCAAAGCTGACCTTCGAGCTTTTTTCTTCTCTTTCTTATTGATCTTTTTACCTAAGTCCTTCTCGGGCTTGGGTGGGTGAGCTCTTCTACCGCCTACGTTGTTCGGAGATTCTGCTGCAGTGTTCCCGTACTGCGTCAATCTCTGGACCCTTGCAACACCTCCGCCTTTATCCGGGCTGGAAGTGGCGTGTCTCATACCCGCTTCCTTCGACGGGCCGTAGGGCTGTCTTCTATTCGCTTGACATGCGGTAACAGCTTTTCTTATCATAATAGGGCGTACTTCTTCTTCGAATGGAGAAGGTAGATCCACTTTCCCCTTCTTTTTCCCTTCCATACTGTAAACATCTATCTTCATCTATTATACCCCCTGATTTGATTCTAATGAAATATATGTTAAGTTCGGTTCTTCGATCCTAACACCAGAAAGTCTTACAGGGTCTCTCATGACGACCGTTCGTTTGGTCGGTCCAGGTATAGATCCGTGCAAGATCGCGTAACCATTATTGACTTCTCCGTATTTCAGGAAGCCACCTTTCGGAGTTATCTCTTCACCGTTCTCCCCCACTTTGAGGACACGTTTATTGAATTCCGTTCTCTGATGGTATCCCATCTGACCTGCTTGTGGGACCGTCGAACGTATGTAACCCGGTATGAAAACACCAGTTGTACCTACGTTCCTTCGAGATTTACTGTTCTTGTGTCTCAACAATTTTACACCCCACCTTTTGATATGGCCTTGGAATCCTTTTCCTTTGGTTATCGAAGAAACATCGATCATGTCTCCAGCTTTGGCGAATTCATTGTAAGATATCTCTTTATCAAGGATATCTTCTCCCTTCTGGATCCTTTCTTCCATGGTACCTCCTCCGATCCTCATCTCCATTATGTCCGGGACCTTGGAGGGAACACCGGGAACCATGTCCGGCTTTGTGTGGACGATAGCTCTAACTTCGTCAACGATATCTTTGTCTATCTTCTTCCACATCTTATCTGTATCCATGTTCTTCGGTATGGGGAGTCTTTTCTTCAGATGATCCTAAGGGGATGATTCGAAAACTAAAAAGTTAGAATTTGTAATTACAATGTTTGCCTGGAATGACCCGGTGTTTTTTTCGGAAGCGTGTTGAGAATGGGGCGGACAGCGTCCGCCCCATTCTCAACACTCCCTTAAACCATTAACTAAGAAATCTCTTCATCATTTTATAGAAATATATTCAACTCCGTACCTTTAGTAAATTAAAAATTCTCAGAATGAAAATTGGAATTTTAAAGGAAACCAAAAATCTACCCGATAAGCGTGTTGCACTTACTCCCGTGCAATGTAAATATCTAATGGAGACATTTCAGGGGACTGAGGTCTTTGTTCAGCCTGATACATTTCGTGCGTTTACAGATGAAGAATATAATGCTGAAGGTATTACTTTGAAGGAGGATCTCCGTCATTGTGATATTTTGCTTGGTGTGAAGGAAGTTAGTACCTCCGAAATTATTCCGGGAAAGAAATATTTATTTTTTTCGCATACAGCAAAAAAACAGGGTTATAACAGAGGCCTCCTGAGAGCGGTGCTGTATAAGAAAATTACTATGATCGATTATGAATATCTGACAGGTCCTGATCACACACGTGTTGTGGCTTTTGGTCGATGGGCCGGGATTGTTGGAGCTTATAACGGATTGCGTGCATTCGGGCTGAGATATAATTTATATGATCTGAAACCTGCCTGGCAATGTAAGGATAAAACCCGGCTATTTGAACTATTCAAGGGTGTCCGGTTTGAAAAACTCAGAATAGCCCTG
>CAZFVW010000127.1:0-5227 GCA_964522285.1 uncultured Thermoplasmata archaeon
CATGGAAATCGACACTGCAGCCTGGGAAGATGGTTCACATAATGTGAATTTCTATGCTTCAGGTCCAGACGGCAGCGATGCGGTAACGGTTCCAGTAATTTTCGATAATTATGCATCAGGTCCGGCAGATATCATCGATGTATCTCCTTCTGACGGCACCACACAATCAGGTTACGTTAATTTTACTTGCACTGTTGCAAATCCTGCGGATGTAGATCACTGTGAATTGAGTATAGATGGAAATAATCTCGGCGTGATGACAGCTTTACCATCACTGAACGAATACTATATGGATCTTAACACAACGGCTTGGAGTGACGGTGTGCATACGATCAACTATTTCGCTGAGGGGCTGAACGGTGTAGACGACTCAGTGACAACATCTATCTCCTTCGATAATTACGCTTGGGAATTCGAACCCGTTCAAGATACAGATGGAGACGGCATACCCGATGTGAATGATACTGATATAGACGGCGATGGATGGATTAATACTGAAGATGCATTCCCAGAGAATCCGAACGAATGGGCAGATATGGATGGAGACGGGATAGGCGATAATTCTGATACCGATATTGACGGTGATGGATATTCTAATGAAAATGATGCATTTCCTTACGATCCAGATGAATGGAAAGATTCAGATGGTGATGGAATAGGCGACAACTCAGACGGTGATAGAGATGGCGATGGATATTCTAATGATGAGGATGTGTTCCCAGACGATCCAGATGAATGGAAAGATTCAGACGGAGATGGAATCGGTGATAATTCAGATAACGATAGAGATGGCGATGGCTATCCGAACAGTATAGATGCATTCCCAGATGATGCAGAAGAGTGGAGAGATACGGATGGTGACGGAACTGGAGATAACGAGGATAACGATAGAGACGGCGATTCGATATGGGATAATATCGATGAATTCCCAGATGATCCTAACGAATGGAATGATATAGATGATGACGGTATAGGGGATAATTCAGATCTGGATATCGACGGTGATGGAATATTAAACGCATTCGACAAGTATCCATACGATCCTACGAAAGGAGAAGAAGAATCAGACTGGAGTGATTGGGTACCGACTTTGATACTGATATCTCTGATCGTTCTGATAATAGTAGTGTTCATAAAAGGACAGGAAAAGAAGCCTGCATTAAGTGAAGTAAAAGGTGAAGAGTTAAAAAAGATGGAAGAAGATTTGATGAAAGCCCAAAAGCAAGCAGAAGAGAACGTTGGTAAGATAGAAGAAAGTGATGAACAGCTTACAGAGGAAGAAAGGAAGAAGATAGAAGAAGAAGGAACAGTAGCCTACGTAGAGACTCGAACACCATGGGACAGATTGGGATAAAATTCGGGTGAAGAATCCGAAAAATTCATATCTGTAAAGAAGATGAGGTGCTCCATGAGCGAAGAAGAAGAGATCACCGTAGATGATGTGAGTAAAGGTATAGAGATCGGTATCGAGCTGCCTGACTGGTTGGCAAGTAAGAAAAGGTGCGCCGATAACAAGATAGAAGGCGAGGTTGAAGCGGTCACCGATAAAGCGATATTGATAGATGATGAATGGATCCCTAAAAGTCAAGTCGAGAAAGTCTGGCTGCTGTGATCTTTGATTGGTTTTGAAAAGCACTATTCACAGACTTTATAGATGACTTCTGAGAGTTCATCTATCTTACCGACTGCTTGTTTGATTATCTTCATGTCTAGTTTATCATATTTATGAACGACAGCGTTCCTTATGCCATTGAATTGTTTTAATGTATCTCCTTCTTCTTCATTTATTATATCTTCATCTACTAATCTCTCGATATTAGAATAATCATCTTCAACCAACAATCCTGAGTCTTTAGTCTTCATAGCTACTAGATCCATAGAAACCTCTACACAAACCTGTAAAGAATAAAGGACTGCCCTTTCAGTTATGTTATCATCTATATTATGGTCTTCGATGAACGCTTTTTCCTTTTCGAAGCTTTCTATCTTATTGAGATATCTTCCTTTTTTCATCTAACCACTTCCTCCTAGTTTCGATCATCTCAGTTGTTGAGTCGAACGAATATTCTTCTATTCTTGGTTTGATGTCTTTCCACCTTTTTCGATACTTGTAAAAATGATAAGAGATCTCAACGGGGTCACCTATTATGACTTTATGATCCTCGATGATGTTTATCTGAACGGTAAGGGGTAATTTTTCAAATATTTTAACATCGTATTTATCTCCGACCTCTTTATAGACTTCTAGAAGGATATCGTCTGTTTCTGGTTCAACAAGACAAATATCTATATCAGAACGAGATGTGGTATCTCCTCTTGCTGCTGAACCAAAGAGCAAAACTCCTTTCACCCTTTCCTTTAGAAATTCAAAATCTTCTCTTAGCTCTTCTCTATCCTTCATCAGTAACTCTATTGGTATTACGTAATAAATAAGTTTTCATCGCTGGTATTTTTTAGTTTTCTTAGCCTCCAAGATGTATTCGTAGGAATTTACCCAGTAGAGCTCGGTTTTTAGATCGTGTTTTTCGAAGAATCGTCTTAAGTAGTCTATCTCGAAGAAGTAGGAAGGTTCTCCGAAGAGCTTCTCGCCGTACTTTATGAATTTAGTTACATAGCTCTTCGGGCCGAATTCTAAGATGACTATCGTCCCTTCTGGTTTGGTCAACCTCACCATCTCTTTTAAGGCTTCTTTTTTGTTCTTGAAGTGATGAAGAGCGTCTGTTGTTATCACTAGATCGAAGGAGTTCGAATCGAAGGGAGCTCTGCAGGCCTTTCCAAGTACTTTTTGATTGGATTTAGATGAATGTTTCATCATAGATTTGGATACATCCAGTAAGATAAATTCTATATCTGGTTCTTCGTTCTTTATCATACTCAAGAGCTTACCCGTTCCACCGCCCATATCTAGTATCTTATCTCCTTTTGTGGTCTCTATATTTTTCAAAACCTCCTTCTTAGTCCTGGATGATGATAGTTTCTCAGAAAGACGGTATATGGGAGCGACCAAGTCGAAGATGCTTTTCATCTATCTAAATATTATATTGATGACCTTAAAACTTAACGGAGGAGTTTATTCGACCCTTTCATCTTTGAACTGCAGATCGTAGAAATGCTTGAATTTTTCACCCTTATCCATGAGTTCGTGGAATGTTCCTCTCTCAACGATGTGGCCTTTTTCGATGAAGAGGATCTCATCGGCGTCGACTATCGTAGATAATCGGTGTGCTATGGTGAACGTGGTTCTTCCTTCAGAAACTCTCTCTATAGCTTCCGGGATGAGTTTTTCCGTATGAGTGTCTACCGAGGAAGTCGCTTCGTCTAAGATGAGTATCTCAGGGTCTTTGAGAAGTGCTCTAGCTATGGATATCCTCTGTCTCTGGCCTCCGGAGAGTTTGATACCCCTTTGTCCAACAAGAGTATCGTATCCGTCAGGCATGGCGTTTTTTTGGAATTTGGGATTTATAAAAAGGTTTTCCCATATATGTGAAGCTCAAAGAAAATTGGAAAACCTAAGAAAATCTTATAAATAACTAAAAAAATTAATGTACTGAGTTGATATGGTGCAGTATCAGAGGTCTCTGCTGGATTATATGGATACGAGGGCCAGGAAAGGTCAATACATACATAGACCTACTAAACTTAAGAAGAAGTTGGGTTTTACTGAATATCTCTGGATCGTATTGAGTAAATTGATGGACAAAGAAAAAGTCGGAAAGTGCCAGGCGAGGGATGGTCTGAAGGGCAGTTATTATTACCTGGTAGATTACGAAAAGAAAGCTAAAGAAGAGATGTTGAGGAAGGGCCTGATCGACGAAGAGATGCTGCGGTGAGTTTTTCAATTTCGTCGAAAAGTTGATGATCCTTTTTGGGTATGAGTATTATAACAGTCTAATTTTCAGTTGGTGGTCTGTACTTGGGTAGGAAGATGATCAAACCTGCCGCGATAGCCATGATACCTCCGATAGCGAATGCTGTTCTGAAACCATATCCTTTCATGAGAACCGCCGCCACGTAACCGCCGTAGAAACCTCCAGCCATCTTGGCAGAGTAAAGTATACCGTAGTTACCTGCAGAGTTCTTATCACCGTAATAGTGCCCCGTTATGGATGGGAACAAGGCGAACAAGGGTCCCCAGAAGAAGAGAGCTGTCAACACACTTATCAAGAAAAGGATGGGATCGTTGGTCTGACTCACTATGAGTAAAAATATCCCAGTAAGAACGAAGCTGGCTATCATGGTTTCTTCTCGACCGAACCTATCGGATATCTTTCCCATAACGATCCTTCCCGCACCGTTCGTGATCGCTAGACCGACGGCGGCTGTCGTGCCGACGATAGATAGGAAACCGACGTGCTCGGAGTACTCCACTATCTTCGCTATGGTCATCAGTCCGGCACCGCTGATCAGGAAGAACGAACCGTACAGCACCCAGAACTGCCAGGTTTTGACCGTCTCTTTAAGGCTGAATTGATACGCGGATCGTCTGGTGACTTCATCCTCGTTCTTCTGTGACCGATCCTTCGGTCGCCATCCTGTGGGTGGGTCTCTCATCAGATATCCGCATATGACAACGAGGGTCCCGACTATGATGGCTATGTACGTGAGTATGGTCTGGTAGTTGTTGACGGTGGCCGTGCTCCGGATCCAAATTATGAACGGTATCGAGCCCATTGAAAAAGCGCATGCGATAAGACCGGTTGTTAGACCTCTTTTATCCGGGAACCATTTGTTCCCCACGTTCACGGTGTTGCTGTAGATTATACCTGCTCCAAAGCTCCCGATGACACCGTATATCAGGATGAGGTAAGGCAGTGTTTCGAAAGTCAATGAGAAGACCCCCAAACCCGCTAATATCCCCCCGAGTATCGATAGTGCTCTCGGACCGTAACGGTCTCTTAAAAATCCCGTCGGGAACGATGCACCGGATTGAAAAACGACGAAAAGGGTGAAAATGATCCCCATCTGTCCCATGGACCACCCGTTAGCTTCCGCTATGAGTGGACTGATAGAACTCCAGGCATACTCGTAAGGGCTCATCAACGCCATGGCTATGAAAGCTGCTATCAGGACTACCCATCTGCTGAATCCGAGTATCTCTTTGTCTGATCTATGCGACATTTTTTGAGTTATGTCAGGTTCTAGATAAAAAGTTTTACGTTCTATGCCATCTCAAGGTCTATTGGAACACAAATATAGTCTTTAGAAACGGAGACCCGGGTGAAAGGTA
>CAZFVW010000128.1:0-5224 GCA_964522285.1 uncultured Thermoplasmata archaeon
TGAAATATTACCTATTACAACCGTATAACTTATATATATGTCACTCTTTTACTGATATTGATGGTATTAAAAGAAGATATTATAAAGGAATTGATCCGAGCAAATCCTTGGTGGGAGACCGGTGAGGTCAGGGAACCTGACCTCGAAGTATATAAGAGAGATGTTTTCCCGGAGCTTGTAGAATATATGGATGAACCTGAGATCTGTGGTATAATCGGTGCTCGGAGGACGGGTAAGACCACCTTGATGTATCAATTGGTAGCCCATCTGTTAGACTCAGGGGTGAAACCAGAAAGGGTTGTGATGTTCACCTTCGATAACCCTTTGATGACTGAAGATAAAGAGATAATAATGAAGATAATCGAGACCCACGAAGAGATGTACGAAACAAAGAAAACCCGTTACGTTTTTTTAGATGAGATACAGTATGTAGATGATTGGAGTAGATGGATAAAAGCTCGATACGATAGAAATGAAGGCATCAAATTCATCCTATCCGGTTCCTCTGGCAAGTTGATCTATAAAAACACATCTGAAAGTTTGACCGGCAGGATATCCTTTTTTGAGACAGATCCATTTTCCTTTAGAGAATATTGTGAATTTAATGGTACCGAAGGTTTGAAGGATCTTTTAAAAAGTGTCAGCATATCAAAGGATGATCTAGGATACATCAACAGTACTGAATTACGATCTAAGATAGAATTTTATGGGAAGGAGTTAAGAAGGTTGTTCAACGATTATGTGCTTTATGGAGGTATACCAGAATCCTTTAAAAAAAACCTTCACAAAGCTCAGAAATGGTTGAAAGAGGATTATATCGGCCTTGTTTTTTATCGTGACCTGATGGAACTATTTGACATAAGAGATACGCGGATGCTCGAGGAATTGTTCTACTATATCGCCAAAACCAACGGCCAGAGATCAAATTATACCAAGATAGGTGATATGTTAGACAGCAGGGTGGAAACCGTTAAAACTTATCTTGGATACCTCGAAATAGCGGGTTTGATAAGGATAATAGAACACTATTCCAAGAGCCCGAAGAGGAGTAAAAGGGCTGAAAAAAAATTATTCATCTCAGACAGCGGGATACTAAATGCGGTCGAAGGAAACGACAAAACCATCTTGACGGATAGTAAAAGCATGGGATCTATTATCGAGGGTGTAGTATGTACCAATATCACTTCTGATCGCCTAGATATATTTCCTAAAAACGTTTTTTATTGGAGATCCGTTCACGAGCTCGACTTCGTTATCAAAGAGAACGAAGGATTACTTCCTATAGAAGTAAAATATACCTCTACTATAGATACAGGTGACCTGAAAGGGTTGTTGAGTTTTATGAAAAAATATGATATCAACGAGGGAATTGTACTCACTAGAGAAAAACATGATGTTGAGGATATAGATGGTAATAAGATTTATTATATACCCGTATGGATATTTCTACTAAGTTAAAGATCGCGATCCATTTCAGTTCATATCCCCGATGACATCTTCAACCCCATCAACTAGCTCCCCAGAGATCATCAATTTCTTCAACATTTCGATATCCCCTGAGAGTGCTCGATCACCGTCAAGAGCCTCAACGTGTTCTCTGACATTATCGTAGGCGGCTTTCACACCTTTTCCCGGCTCTAATTCGTGATATTCCAGACCTTGAGCGGCCGCCATTAGTTCGATAGCCACCACGTTCTCTACGTTGGTCAAGATCTCTCTAGCGTGCCTGGCCGCGATGGTACCCATGCTGACGTGATCTTCCTGCCCGGCGGAAGTCGGTATCGAGTCTACGCTTGCTGGATGTGCCAATACCTTGTTCTCGGAAACAAGTGAAGCCGCTGTATACTGTGCGATCATCATGCCTGAATTCAACCCTGGTTCAGTAGCCAAGAAAGGCGGTAGTCCGCTCTCCTCTTCATACATCAGCTTATCAGTGGTCCTCTCGGAGATATCTCCGATCTCGGCCACCGCGTTGCCGAATGAATCCATGGCTGTAGCGATAGGCTGGCCGTGGAAATTACCGCCGGATATCACATCTCCGTTCGGGAAAACCAGCGGATTATCCGTAGCTGAGTTCATCTCGATGGTCAAAACCTCCTCCACGTGTTCGATGGTATCCCGGGCCACTCCATAGACTTGCGGCATGCATCTCAACGTGTACGGGTCTTGAACTTTTTCGCATCCTTTATGAGATTCGATTATACTGCTCTGAGCGGTCAATTTTCTAAGATTCTCGGCACACTTCATCTGGCCGGGATGCGGTCTTATGGCATGTATCCTTTCGTCGAATGCAGAAGAAGTCCCTTTCAACGCTTCTAAACTCATGGCGCTGGCTATCTGTGCCGCTTTCAACAGTTTCTTCGCGTCCCTCACGGCTAGAGCACCTATGGCTGTCATGACCTGAGTGCCGTTGAGCAGTGCAAGTCCTTCTTTAGCCTTCAAGTCTAAAGTCTGGATGCCTGCTCTTTCCATAGCCGTCCCACCGTCTATCACTTTACCGTTATACTCGGCTTCTCCTTCTCCGATGATAACCAGAGACATGTGGGCTAGTGGCGCCAGATCTCCGGAAGCTCCCACGCTCCCTTTTGCAGGGATAACGGGATGAACACCTTGATTTATCATATCTCGGAGTGTTTCAATCAGTTCTACCCTCACTCCGCTGTACCCTTTAGAAAGTGTGTTAGCTCTCAGAAGCATGGTCCCTCTGACCACGTCCGTATCCAATGGCTCACCTACACCAGTGGCGTGGCTCCTCACCAGATTAACTTGTAATTCCTCTGTCTTCTCTTTTTTTATAGCAACATTAGCCAATTCACCGAATCCGGTGTTTATACCGTAAACGGTATCTCCTTTCTCTAAAACATCTTCGACTATCTTACGAGAATCTTCGATCTTGGCCCTGCAGTGATCACATAGTTCTACTTTCTCCATATCCCTGGCTACTCTATGGACCATCCGGACCGTTAAAGATTCACCGTCTATCTTCACTGTCATGGATAGAGGATAATCTCCCTTGGTTTAAAAATATGACGTTCACCTGACTCGAAATATCTTCTTTAAAGATTAACTCCTCTTTGACCCTGATAGTTGCCAGACCTTTCCGAGTAATCTTTCTCGCTACCTCTAGATAATCTGTGGAACACCATCTGTGCGAAGGTATCTCCCACGGAGATCTCGACCTCTTTATGCGTGTTGAAAGCACTCAATGTTAGATTACCCTCGAAACCGGCGTCTATCATCCCAAAAGAAGCCAGTATCCCCTGTCTAGCCCATGTAGTTCGTATCCATAGCTCTCCGGCTATATCGCTCGGGAACTTCACGTACTCTTTTGTTGAAACAGCGAACCATGTTCCATCTGGTATTACGGCTTTCCCGGAAGATTGTGTTCTTCGCCCCTCTACCGAGACCTCGGCTATACTCAGATCATATCCGTTGGGTGTTAAATTTTCTTCTTTGAACCCTTCGATACCCATCGAACCTTCTTCGATGAGTTCCTTTATCTCGGTGTCGGAAAGTATCATATTCTCACTTAAGGACTATTCGATAACTGGTATAGAGTTCACATATTTAGAATTTAGGACAGATGAAAGGAACGTATCACGTCAAAAATAATTCATAAAAGATAGTAAATTATATAACTGTGATTAAGATTTAAAAAGACAAATATGTCAGAAATAGAGAACGAGAGAACACTAGAGCAAACTGTAAAAAACCGTACCGAGGAAGAGATTTTAGGTTTGATCGAAACAGATAGCAGAGATAAGAATGAAAAAATTAAAGATTGGTTGATATCGATAATACTCAGCAGTCCCAACGAGAATGTTAGATGGAAGTCATTGAGAGTACTGAAGGAGTTGGATAGAAAAAAGGGACTAGAAGATATCACTGAAAAACTGAAGGAAGGCAACAGGTATGAGAGGTTGAGAGCTGCTGAAGCCTTGTACGAGATCGGTGATGAAGATACGATCCCGATTTTGACATGCGCACTCGATGACGAAGAACCTCTAGTCCGTTGTAAAGCAGCAGAAACCCTTGGCAAGATGGGTGAGGAAAAAGCCGTAGACAAACTGATCGACTGTTTAAAAGATAAAAAAAAGATGGTCAGGCGTAACGCCGCTGAAGCACTGGGTGAGATAGGTAGTGAAAAAGCAGTAGACGCCCTCGAAGAAGCTATATCATCTGACGACAAAGTTTTGAGAGGTCTAGCTATATGGGCCCTAGGTTCGATCGGTCATAAAAGTGCTGTGAAAAAGCTAGGCAAGTTGTTGATAGAAGATGACAGCGTGATCAGGACATTATCAGTTTGGGCTTTGGGTGAGATCGGTGACAAGAACCTTCTGGAAGGATTGATAGAGCAGCTTTATGACGAAGATCACGAGGTACGAAGGAACGCTGCAGAGGCCCTAGGTACCCTCGGCGATGATAGGGCGGTTCTAGAACTCATCAGAGCCCTTAAACATGAGAATCCAGATGTTCGAAGAGATGCCGTTAAAGCCATAGGCGATCTGGAGAACGACATCGCTGAAAAATACGTTCTGAATCTTTTATCAGACGAAAATAAGAGTGTTGTAAGATCAACGATAAAGGCTCTAGGAAAGATAGGGACTGAAGGTTCGGTACCTGATCTGATACGGATGTTATATGACGATGATAATGAGGTACGCTCTTTGTCAGCATGGACCCTGGGCGAGATAGGATCTGAGATCGCGGTGGACGACCTGATCGAACTTTTGAAAGACAGAGATCCCCGTGTCAGGGGTGAAGCAGCCAGCGAGCTGGGAAAGATAGGATCAAAGAGAGCTATCAAGCCACTTATCAGACGGTTGTTGGACGATAACATATGGGTAAGGAAATATTCTATCCAGGCACTGGACGAGATAGGTATCAAGAAAAAGTTAGCTGATAAGTTGGCGAGTGAGGGCAGAGAAGAGAAAGAAAGAGAAATAGAAGAAGTTTTATCTGAGATAGACCAAGATTAGAAAGATTGTTATCTAACTTACTTTTACACATTCCTAAGAGATAATGATAGACACTCTAAAGGACACCAAGATAAGGAACATCTCACTGCTCGTGTTCTCTATGATGCTGTGGGGCCTCACCTTTCCCCTCATAAAATTATCACTTGAAGAGATAGGCCCAATAACTTTAGGTCTTCTCAGATCTCTTTTCGGAGCTATCCCTCTTTTCGTGTATGTTCTTTATCGGAAAGGTATCAAAAAGATCA
>CAZFVW010000129.1:0-5188 GCA_964522285.1 uncultured Thermoplasmata archaeon
CCGTGATGTTCATCGAGGGACCTTACAAAGAGTTCTGCATATACGAAACACCCCTTCTTGGATTCATCTGCCACCCGTCGGGAGTGGCTACTAGATCAGCCAGGGTGAAAAAGGCGGCTGGTGATACCACCGTTATGTCTTTCGGGATAAGACGCATGCATCCAGGTATATCACCTGTGATAGATAGAGCTGCCTACATTGGTGGTTGCGACGCTATTTCTTGTATTGCAGGTGCTGAAGAAGTAGGTGTAGAACCACAAGGGACCATGCCGCACGCGCTCACCATAATCTTCGGGGAACCGGACGAAGCTTTCAAGGCCTTCGACGAAGTGCTTCCAGAAGATGTAAGCAGGATCGCACTAGTAGATACATATTACGACGAAACAAAAGAATCTTTCATGGCCTCTGAGAGCATGGGAGACCATCTTTACGGGGTCAGATTGGATACACCCTCCTCCAGGAGAGGCGATCTTAAAAGGATAGCTCAGGAGGTAAGATGGGAACTGGATCAGAGAGGCATAGATGCCAAGATAATCACATCAGGAGGCATGAACGAGTATTCGATACCCGAATTGAAAGAGGCGGGGGTCGATGCATTCGGAGTCGGGACAAGTATATCTAACGCTAGAACCGTTAATTATGCCATGGATATAGTGGAAAAAGAAGGAAAACCCGCAGCTAAGAGAGGCAAATTCAGCGGCAAGAAGCAAGTTTACAGGTGTCCAGAGTGTTTCACCTTTGTTATGAAGAGATGGGACGACAAAGAAAAAACGGTATGCGGATGCGGAGAAAAGATGGAACCGATGATAAAAAAGTATTTAGATAAGGGCGAGTTGACCATAGAATACCCTTCACCCGAAAGTATCAAAGAAAGAGTGACTGAGCAGCTGAAGAAGGTAGAAGCAGATTGGTACTGATTGGGGTAAGACTTTAATAGGGAAAACTGTAATGAGGCGTATCAGTATGAAGAAACCTAGAAAGATCAAAGACTATTGTCCGAACTGTGACACCCATACGACGATGGAGTTATCCAAGGGTAAAAACAAACCTGGTAGCGAACTTCGTAAAGGCCAGAGGAGATTCAGGAGAGTGACATCGGGTTACGGAGGTTTCCCATGGTCGAAGCCATCAGGTGCCGGTAAACCGGTCAAAAGAGTTTATCTCAAATACACCTGTACCGAATGTGGTAAGACTTGGCAGAAGAAAGGAAAGAGATCCAGACGTTTCGAGTTCAAGGAGTAAGATCACTATGGAAGAACAAGATAAAGAAAAAAATGCATCATTCGTCAGGGTTAAATGTAAAGATTGTGAAAACGAGCAGGTAACGTTCTATCGAGTTTCATCAACAGTTAGCTGTGACGTTTGTGGTGCTATATTGGCCGAACCGACTGGAGGCTTTTCTCGATACAAAGGTGAAGTCGTAGAAGAGGTCGAATGATGGCAGATAGTGAAGTGGACTATGATTGGCCCAGCGAAGGGGAATTAGTAATAGGTAAAGTAAAGACTGTCAAGGATTTCGGGTCTTTTTTGGAGCTTGAAGAGTATGGCGATAAAGAGGGATTCATACACATCTCCGAGATATCCTCGGGATGGGTAAAAAGGATCCGCGACCATATAAGAGAAGGTCAGAAAAGGGTCTGTAAAGTTCTGAAGATCGATAAGAGTAAAGGTCATATTGACTTATCTCTTAAACAGGTCAACGAACACCAGAAGAGAGAAAAGATCCAGGCCTGGAAGAATCAACAAAAAGCTGAGAAATTGCTCACTATGGTTGGTGAGAACTTAGGCCTCTCTTTAGAAGAATGTTATGATGAATTCGCCGTAGATCTGATAGAAGAATTCGAAAGCCTCTACAAAGCCTTTGAAGAAGTGACCATCGACAAAGATATTTTGAAGAAGAAAGGATTCAAAGGAAAATGGGTAGATGAATTCGTAAATATCGCCGAGGAAAATATATCTCCGCCATATGTCAGCATAACAGGATATGTTGATATATCATCTACAGAACGTAATGGACTAGGGGATATAAAATACGCATTATCAGCCTTCGAGGACACGGAGACATCAAAAGTCGAAGTTAACTACGTCGCCGCACCAAAATACAGTGTTGATATAAGATCTAGCGAATATAAAGACGCGGAAACAGTTTTCAAAGAACAAGCGAAAGATGCCGTGGAAAGGATCAACGAGAGGGGCGGAGAAGGAAAGTATTACAGAGAAGACGAATGATCGCCATCGATCCAAAACGAACACAATTAATATTTTGATATATCGATCATTTATGATTATCTATGATCCATTATGATCTATCTATGATCTTTTTTTTGTATCTATCTTTTTCACTGAATATACATCCACAATATCCCTGCATATAAAGATCCATATCTTTAGCCATCTCGTGGCTTTCGTAAAAACCGTCTCTGAGATCGATGTATAGGAACTTGATATCGTGTTTTTTTCCTTCTTCACCACCTATCTTCTTGATCATCTCGTGGTCTTGATATGGTGAGATTGATAATGTTGTGGTGAAAGAATCGAAACCTCTCTTTTTAGCCACCTTTGCAGTTTCACTCAATCTCCAGCGGTAACAAAATTCACATCTTGGATCAGTTCTTAAAGCACCCTCTAAAAACTCAGTCAGGGGGTATATATCCTTATAGATCACATCGATCCCGGTTTGCTGCTGATATTTTTCAAGCGCTTTCAATCTCCTTTCATATTCTTTAAAAGGGTGAATATTTGGATTGAACCAAAAAGCAGTTATGTCGTCATCTTTACCGATTTTTTCAGCGGTATAAGTCAAACAAGGAGCACAGCAGGTGTGTATCAATATACTCATGAAATATCCCTCAGATCTTGAGAGCTACTCTCTTCGAGGTCTTCTTCTTTTTCTCTTTTTTCTTCTCTTCTTTCTTGAATACGGTGCCGCAATTTGGACACTTTCCTTCCCTCACACCACATGGTTTATGGTATTTTTCACCGCACTCACATTCGATGATCTCCAAATCTTTCTTTATATTTCCGGAACAGATATTGCATTTTCCTCCTTCCCGGGCCTTTTTCACCACAAATTCTCCGCTCAAGGGTTCGATCTCGATCTCACAGTCCATCTCTTTTTCGTCGAATATCCTCGTTCCAGAAGCCTTGATCTTTACCAAGTCATCAACGGGTTTTATTTCAGTTTCTACTTCGATATCTTCCCCGCCCTTCAGCATGGTAGGAAGTTCGAATTCTTTTGATTTAGCGCCTTCGAATGACAGTTTCGGTTCTTTTGCAACACCTTTGCCTGTATTCTTTAATTTTATCTCTACTTCGTTCCATGTATCAGGTCTCAGCTTTCCTTCCAGTTCTACTCCGATATTTGGGCTGTAAGGTTCGAGCGACTCTTCCACTTTATCTAAAGCTTCTCCAGCCTTTTCTTTTGCCTTCTTTATATCTGTACCCTCTAATTTGTTTGCTTCTGCGATTATATTTTGAGCGTCACCAACCGAAGCACCGAACTTCTTCGCCTTCTCTATAAGTTTCACCGTTTCATCCCTGTATTCTACGAATTTATCCCTGTCTTCTTCACCTATATCCTCACGAACTTCAGAGATAAGTTCGAAAGCTTCCAATAAACCGCCAACATTGAAAGTTGCTTTTGCCTTCTTTAGTTTATCCTGAGCTTCTGACACATCTTCTCCGCGTTCAGCTATCGAATCGACCTTATTTTTGAGATCTTCGACTTTGCCAGATATGGATTTTTCAAGGTCTGACAGTGATTTTTCCAGTCTTGACGCCCCGCTGTAAGCTTTTTCATACCTGCCCTTTTCAAAGGTCCTTTTTACATCCTTTAAATCTTCTCGAATTTCTTCTACATCTATACCAAGTTTTTCTGCATTATCGATAACTTTCTCAACGAAGTCCAATATATCATCGGTCTCATCATATGTTTTCACGTATTGATTTAGCTTATCACTGCTTTTCACAGCGTTATCGAAGGCCTTAACGTAGAAACCACCTTTGTATGCCTTCTTCGCTTGGTCAAGAAGACTTTCTGGCTCTTTTACTTTGATCCCTCTCTCTTTAGCGTTCTTTAATTTTGTATTGGTTGTTGATATGCTCCTCTTAGCGATATCCTGTTGGAGTTCGATCCTCTCTAACTCTCCTTCACTCTGCATACCTAGATTGATAGCTTCTTTGTATCTGCCGTTATCCATGGCCTTCTCTGCCCTTTTCATCAGGTTATCAGCTAATGCGGTGTTAACCCCCTCATTCTTGATATCTGAGATCTTTCTTTTGAAGTTGGATAATATCTTATCGACTCTCTCTTTCTCCGCATCTTCTATTTTTCCCAATGCTGATTGAGCCTGTTCTATGGCTTTTCCATACTGGTCTTTCTTGAGAGATTCAAGAGCGTTTTCGACCATCTCTTGTGACTCTTTCACATCGGCATGCAGGTCTTTTGCTTCCTCGATCCTATCCTTAGCACTTTTTACTTCTTTTGCAGCCTTCTTGCTTTTGTTCCTGATATCATCTATCTTTCTCTGACATTCGTTAATGTTCTCGATGGCATCTTTATATTTTCCATCTTCCAGGAGCTCTTGCGCTTCATCCCACAACTCTTCTGGTTCTGATACGTCTATGCCGATCTCTTTGGCTGAATTCAAGATGTTCTTGGCTTTGGATAATTTTGGGCTTACATACCCACTCATCCTTTCATGCAGTGCTTGCTGTGTTTCATCTAATATATCCTTAGATTTTTCAAAATCCCCGTTTTTTGCTGCATTAGAAGCTTCGTCTAGCCTCTTTTCGAAATCATCAGTTTCTACACCGAGGTTCTCAGCCCTAGAGATGATTTTTTCGACATTCTTTATGTCTTTTTTATATCTCCCCTGCCCCTCTAGTTCTTCGATCTTATCTTTTGCTTGCTCAGCTAATGTTTCGGCCTGTGTATAGTCCCGACTCTGGAAACTGTCTTTAGCTTTCAACAGTATATCCTTAGCCGGTTTGATATTCTTTATCAACCCTTCTTTCGTCTTTTGGGTCAACTCTGATGAAAGATTGGATATCAGGTTATAAGCGCTCTGTCTTTTTTCTCTAACCTTTTTCGCTCTATTTTCGACTTTCAGTGAGATCTTGATAGCATCGACGAATTCTTCTTTCCTCGTCTTCTTCTTGCATTCTATCAATCTTTTACGGAGTTTAT
>CAZFVW010000130.1:0-5123 GCA_964522285.1 uncultured Thermoplasmata archaeon
GACCTTTTCGATGTGACCCTCCTCGATCAGCAGTTTGGTGAGTTCTATAAGAAAAAAGGGGTTTCCACCGCTCTCGTCATAAATTTTTCTCACGAAAACAGGGTTGAAATCTATCTTTGCTAAAGTTTTCTTCAAGAATTCCTGGATACATCCTTTATCGAGCCTCTCTAGATGGATCTCAGTGAAAAGTCCCTCGCGGTTCATGTTCTGCTTTGTCTTCTTAAGATCGTGTGTTTCACCCTCCTTGCCTTCGACTATATCTTCTGGCCGGTAAGTAACTAACAACAATATCGGATCTTCTTTAGTATTCCTAGAAAGATAATGGAGGAGTCCTAGAGAGGATGGGTCAGCCCATTGGAGGTCATCGATGATGAAAAGGATCGGTTTTTCCTCTGAAAGTCTCTGCAAACCCAAAAGAACGTTACCAAAGAAATTTTCTTTCTTTAATTTGGCATCATCTACCAGATATTTACCTTTATATTTACCTGATCGGATAAACCAGTCTATGATGGGTTTCACGTTCTTAGTTTCGCTCATACTCCCATCCCAATCACCCAACTCCTCTTTCATCTCTTTAAGTTTTTTCTTCATATCGTCTATCAAAAATTCATTACTAGCCCCATCAATAACCATGGCCAAGGACAGATCGTCTGCACTCTGTATGAGTATATCGTGGTCCCCGTAGGTTATCGAATTGAGGCTGCTTCCCTCACCCTCTCCCATGAAAGAAAGCGAGTCCTTCACGAAATTCTGGACTGCATTGAGCATCGAGGCAAAGATATCCGCATCGAGTTCTGATTCTTCCCACTCGGATTTGGAAACTAGTATCCCTGTGTTAGTAGTGAGATAAGCAGATATCACCTTCGGAGGGGGTTCTTCCGTTATAAGATGATATAGGTCCGCATTCTTTAGGGCCTCCTTTATGGGTAGGAAAGGTGTAAGGCTTTCAGCTAGGCACCAACCCTTGATGATCTTCGCATCTTCATCTTCCGCTTTTTTTATCAGTTCTTCGACGAGTCTTGTCTTACCGACACCTGCTTCGCCTGACAGAAAAACAGTTGATCCGTGTCCTTCTGTGGTCTCATCAAGAATATCCACAAGTTTTCCCATCTCTTCTTCCCTATCGACCAGGTTCGACCTGATATCCGGTATCTTGATTTCTTTTACCAAAGGATCAACTCAGCTAGCTTAAATGGTATGTTCATAGGTCGATAAGAATTTTTGGTTTATTTAAAAAACCTATCAACTAGATATGGTGCTGAGAACACTGTGATAAGAACGAGTGACCACACCCTTCCCTTCAATATATTATAATCCGCTAACAGGATATCCCACGAGTTACCGAAGATGTAATGGCCTGCCAGGAACTCGAAGGCGATGGTGCCGATAAGCTAGACAGTTCCTATTAGTAATAGGTCCTGTTGATTATAATCTATCTAGACATGTGTCAGGAAGAGGAAAACGACCGCGAAAATAAGTGTGACGAAGATGATAGTGCTGATCACGTGCCCGGCCCATTCCCCGACCTTAGGAGCGTACACAACTTCTCTAACGATAGCGTTGATTATGGCCAGTACCATGAAGACGAACCAGACACCTATCGTGTAAAGCAGGAGTTTTTGGGACATATTGATAAATGATATCTAGATTTATTTGCTTTTTCCGCATAAACGGATATAAAGATATATATCGAGAAGGATAAATCAGCCTTTGAGATGCAAGAAAAGATATTCGTAGGCAGGTATCGGAGAACGGGTTGGCTGTATCTATCCACTGGGCTGACGTTGATCATCCTTTCCTTGATGGTTTGGGGATCTCTGGAAATCACCGTTTTCAAGGAAGTTTTCAGATCCTTTTTCTTCGCTGTTGGATCGATACTGGTGATCGGTGCCTTCCTCCATTACCTAGTAAGGGTAGTTAAGATCTCTTCAGATGGGCTCTCCTCGGGTATCAGGCTTCTTGGGATCAGGAGGAAAGTGGGGTGGAGAGATATGGTAGAGATCAATCGGGAGTTAGAGCACAAAGCCTTCCTTTTCGGAGGCATATACGGTTTACAGTTGGGTACCAAGGCCACAAATTCGGTATATGCTAAGACAAAGTATGGCCGGGAAACATATCTCTATGCCCTGGAAGATTTCCATGAAGATGAGCTTGTAAGACTTAATAAGAATTTAAGAAAGTACTGTTCTGAATACGGTGTAGAATACAATATCTGAAAACACTATTAGATGGATCTAAACCTTATTTTTTCTATTATCTTACTCATATCTATTACTCGATTTTTGAGGTACCCGATATCACGCTTATCTTGCTTCTTCAATAGCTCTTCTAATTCAGTCTAAAAATAATATTATTACATATCTATCCAAAAATATAATATGTCTTTAAAAGTATATTTACTTGAAAGAGATGCGGGATAGACCAGGTTCCAGTAGGTATATTGATAAGTTGATAGTGATCTTAAAAAATAAAAAAGTATTAATCGCTGTTTTCATAATCTATTTTACTGTAGCTACGCCTTTTTTATTACAATACAATTTATCTCATTCATATGAATGGTCGGAAGAAAAACCGATTAAACTCACAGTTGATGGGAAAACATTGGATACTCATAATATCCTCCAAGAAGGGAACTCTTACGTCCATATGATCTCTGCAGATACAGTACCTTTAGGCGGATGGAATACTGATAAAAATTACTATGTGGTTGACTACATCTTCTATAAAAACATACTGTTCAAAAAAGTGATCGTAGAAAAGTATGAATATTACACAGGAGGAGACGATGTGAAAATATTCTCAGACATATCGTCTAAAGGGGTTGTCTATATTCTTTGTAACGGAAAATTGACCATGATAAAGGACATCGGCATAAAATTGAATAAGAAAAAGATAGAAATCGAAGATGACAAAGGGATGGAAAACATTTCAGCTATGAAAATAGGATCCGATGACAATATATATGTCAAATATGGATTGGATCGTTTAGCAATTTTAGATGAAAATGGTAATGTAATCGAAAAGGAACGAATCTCTAATTATACTATCAGTGAAGATTTTCCAATAATAAGAGATAGAAATGATAAAATTTTACTTTTAGATAATAGCAAAATGATGGATGTAGAAGGAAATATTCACTCTACAGAATTTGATGAATATCGTAAGGTAGACATGGATGGAAATTTGTTGTTCAAAAGTGAAAAATATAAGGATATAGAAGATGTATCATTCTATATAACCGAAGGTGGTTCCGCTAAAATATTTTACAAAGAGGATGGATTTTATTACTTTGATGAGATAAACTCAAACGAAGAATTTACGGTTGAAAACGAGAAGATCAAGCCCGTTGAGGGAGATAATATAAACGCAATATATTCCGACAGAGGAAATAATACTTATATCATCACATACGAATCCTACCACTGGGGTGATAACAAAGTCTATATTCAATCTCGAACTGGGAGACCGATCTTCAACGAATTTTTTTCTAATTATCTACTGTTTTTACTTCTGGGATTGATCGTAGGGATCACCCTATCTCATAAGACCAGCGATCATCTTAAATTTATCTTCTTTTCTTTCGAAAACGCTGTATTCCTGTTTTACATCTTTTTGTGGAATACTACCTCTGACGTTTCTGGAGGGATGAATATAATCTTAAATTATGCGATTTATCTCTGCTGTTTTATTTGGATCATCATAACTTTAATCATCGCGTACGCAGTTCATTGTATAAACAAAAACGCTGATGATAGAAAATATAGAGAATATTTGAAAACTATCAAAAATGGAAAAAATGAATGATATACGTTTTTAATATTCACGTTCGAAAAAAATAAATGAGAGAAATTGCATATTATCCATTGGTGCCAGAGATGAGAGAGAAATTATCAGCTTACTTGATCGTTTTTATACTCCTGATAGGTGTAACCGGGGTGATGTACCAGATCTCTATTACAGAAGAAGATAGTGAAGATGGATATGATCACAGGGATGGAAACTATCCCATCGATACCAGTAAGATATCTTACGACCCACAAGAGAAGAGTGTAGAGCACGTTGTGGATGGAAACAATGAGTTCTCTTTCGATCTCTATCATAAGCTGGACGGCGGAGAGAACTTGTTCTACTCACCTTGGTCTATATCGACTGCACTGGGTATGACATACGAGGGAGCTAGGAATCAAACAAGGCAGGAGATAGGTGAAGTGTTCGGTTATCCCGAGAACGCTTCTGAATTGAGGAAGGCGTACGGGTACCTGCACGACGGCTATAACAAGAACGAGAGCGGTTACAACATGAGCACCGCTAACTCACTCTGGGTGCAGGAAGATTTTCCCATAGAAGATGATTACAAGTGGCTGCTGTTGAATTACTATTTCGCTCGAGCGGAGAACGTTGATTTTGTGAACGATCCACAAGGTTCCTGCGAGAAGATCAACAGCTGGGTGAAGAACTATACAAACGGTAAGATCGAGGAGTTGGTTTCTCCTAACATGGTGAACTCTATGACCAGATTGATACTCGTGAACGCCATCTACTTCAAGGGTCTTTGGGAGGACCCGTTCAGCGTTAAGGATACCGAGAACGGAACTTTCCATACTTCTAGTGGTGATGATGTGACCGTACCCTTCATGTATCAGGAAGGCGACTTCAACTACACCGAGACCGAGAAGTTCCAGATCCTTCAGAAGAAGTACGTCGGGAACAATACCTCCATGCTCTTCGTGCTCCCGAAAGACGGAGATCTATCCAGCGTTGAGGATTCTCTGACATATGATAAGTTGGAAAGTTGGAGGAATGATATCGAGGAAACGGATATCCAGTACATCAAGGTACCTAAATTCAACATGAGCACGGATTATGATATGAAGAAAACGCTCTCTAACATGGGGATGCCCACCGCTTTCGACCCGCAGGAAGCCGATCTCTCCGGTATCTGCGAAGGCAAACAGCTTTTCATCCAGTTCGTAAAGCACAAGGCTTACGTGGACGTGAACGAGAAAGGTACGGAAGCGGCGGCGGCCACAGCTGTTGGTGTAGGCGAAACTGCAGTGGATCCCAGACCCATGTTCGTGGCGGACCATCCCTTCGTGTTCATCATCCAAGATGATGTTACTGGG
>CAZFVW010000131.1:0-5115 GCA_964522285.1 uncultured Thermoplasmata archaeon
TCTAGTATCTCACCGCTCTCCTTCTTATACCTCCTCCCAGCTAGCTCTTTAACATCTTTAGGAAAGAGTTTTTTATCGATAACTTCTCCGTTCTCCACCAAAAAACTCCCGAACCATGTCGTGTGTAGTATCACTTTATCTTCATCAGCCATTGCCATTACCTCCTTTGGATTATACTCATAAGGTATAAGCTTTATCAATCTGAACCCGGTATCAAATATAATCTATTTTTTGCTTTGATGACTTCGACATCATCACCGATCTTCTGAAACTCTTCATGTTTTACCAGCGTTTTGGTTTTATAAGTATCGGGGTCCAACACCTTCACTTCCTTCTCCGTTTCTGATACGACCACCGCTTTTTCTATCAACTCTTCCCCACCCAGAACGTCTACATCCTTCAGCTCATCACTCTTGAATGGAACCTCCTTACCGTCTTTCAACTGCATCAAAAATACCTGATTGTTGCGGTTCTTCGTCCTCTTGACCCTGTATAAATTTCCTTCGTAGAGAAGAAAATCTCCCTTCTCGTACGGTGGTATCCTGACGGAATAGGTCATCTTGTATACCTTCTTTCCGTCTTCTACACCCGCAAGCTTTCCCGATGTAGTTATATCTCCTCCGAAATCTCTGGCCAGGTCCGCAGCTAACTTTTTAGTAACGTTCTTGTAGCTGAGGTAGTAATCTAAACCCCCGTGGCGTTCCTCGAAGAGCGTCAAGAAAACCCTTCTGACCTCACCCATCTCAACTTCCACCATCTTTTTGACCCTTCTAGCCACGGTCTCTTTCTGTTCTTCGGTCATCTTGTCTTTGCTGGGCCTTACCTGTAGTATGGCTTCGTAATAATTACCGTGGATGCGGCTGCATATCTTACACTGATCCTTCTTGAAGATGATCTTCGTGTCCAAAACTTTCTCCACGTTGATATCGTAAGCCAGCATCTTCACGCTAACCTTTGCCTTCACGTTACTCGGGTCTTCTTCCTGAAATTCCGCCTGAAATGAATATCTATCCACGTCGTAGGGGATACTGAGTGAATCCTCTATCTTCTCGAGCATTATAGAATCCATGTCTGGGTTCTCTATCCACTTGCCCCCTTTTCTTACACTGCCGCATACACTGCATATATCAACAGATATCCTGTCGTCGATCCCAGGGTTCAATCTCTTGTCTATAAAACACTCTCTGCACATCCCGTCGTAGAGCTTTTCGGGTTCCTTACCACATTCGACGCAGAACATCAAAAAAGACCACTACATCCGCACTATTTGTAGATGTGGGATACCGTCGACCCAAAGTACGTCATCCTCACCGCCGAATCCGTCGGATAGTGCCGCATCTATAGTTTTTTCACCTATAAGGTTCGCGATGGTAGCTTCTTCGAAGTTTTTACAAAGTTCTGAAGGCGTGACCTCGTCCCCCGAATAGAACCCCTCCTTAACATCAAGGGTGATCTCTCCTTCACAAAATTTTTTCCCAAGCAGTTCTGAGTCACAGGCAGCTAGAAGAACATCTTCGCCTTGTTTATAGATATTGTAGCTTATCTCCATCTACTACACGTCCGTTCTGAATACCGATTGTGATTCATGAGTAATATAGATTGTGTTTGATCACTAATGGTTCGTTGATCCTGAAGGTATCATCTAAGTGAATTTGTATTTCTGCTGCTGCGGCTCGAAGATCACGCCGTTCTGCCTCATCCTTTCTATCTCTTTCAACGCTTCTTCTCTAGATATGCCGTGGTTCCCGGCTTCTTCGATGATCTCATCCTCTGGAACTCCGTCGGGATGTATCTCAAGAAGATCTTCCAGCAAGGTCCTCATCTCGTGGAGCACTGTCCTTTCTGAGTGCGAGACGTCAGCACTCACTAGATCGATATCCAGTCCACCCCCTTCTTTGGAAGCCATCTGAAATAGGAAGTCACTCGTCACATTGACCGCTCTTTCGGCATCCTCTGTTATCACAGTATCTCTTAGATGGGCCCTCGCGCTGGCCTCTGATAACCTGACAAGAGATTCCAACTGTCTAGCCGTTATAGGGATAGAATCTTCTTCACCTCCAGACCCCCTTAGATCTAGATAAAACTGTTTCAGTTTGTCCATGCTCTCGTCTGTCATCTCAGGGGTTATGGTCTTCGCGTATGCGATGTACTTTCGCAAGAACTCTTTCTCGAATTTAGGTTTGAACTCTACATCTGGTTTGTAGTGTTCGTCGAGCATCATCTTCTCCCCTTCCCGGTGAAGGCCCAGGATATGTTCAGCTATCCGTTTGTCATTCTCTTTATCCGGCCGGTCCATGATGGCGAATATCAGATCGAATCTCGATATCAATGGCGGGGGTAACTTGATCTGCTGTGATATGTTCTCGTGAAGGGCGAACCTCCCGTACTGTGGATTAGCCGCACCCAGAACAGCACATCTAGAATTCAAAGTTGCGTTGATACCAGCCTTCGCAACCGAGATCGACTGCTGTTCCATGGCCTCGTGCATGGCGCTGCGATCTTCCGGGCGCATCTTATCTAACTCGTCGACGGCTGCGATCCCCTTGTCAGCCAGAACAAGTGTGCCGGCTTCAAGGGTCCATTGACTCTCGCCTAAAACCTCCTCCCTGACCGCCGCGGCGGTGAGTCCTGCACCTGTAGTTCCTTTACCCGAAGCGTACATGCTCCTGGGTGCCAAGTCCGTGATATACCTGAGCAGCTGTGATTTAGCAGTACCGGGATCGCCGACAAGGAGTATGTGGATATCTCCTCTCACCTTGTTCCCATCCGGCGTGGTTTTCCTAGCTCCGCCGAACATCTGAAGCGCCAAACCCCTCTTTTCCGAATCCAATCCCTTGATACTCGGGGCTATAGAACCTATTATCTTGAGGAATATTCTGTCATCTTCTGCGGCTTCCAATATGTCTTCTTTATCTTCATCTGAAAGCTCGACGTCCTCGTATTCGTATTCCTTGATATCGATGGAGTTGACTATCATATGTATATTGAAAGTCCTGGATTGACTCCTGGCCGATTTCCTCCTCGGTTCTCCATGCAGGATTCCGTTCAGAGTTATCCTATCACCCGGCGACACGTCCCCAACAAGGTCTTCTTTCATCCAACCGTTTATCCTCTGGGGTTGTTCACCGCCTCTCAACCCCTCCGGACTCTCCTGTATCTCCAACGTTTGATAATCCAAGAATTCCGAATCCTCTAGAAGTAAGTTAAAACTCGTTTTCTGGGCTGGTTTATCACATTCCGGGCACTTGACCGGTTCTTCCACTTTATTTGTGTCCTGTTGCTTTCTGATCTTCGCCTTACATCGCTCACACTGGAACACTGCGATACTGATCCTAGGTCTCACTTCTGAAGCCTTCCTGACCAGCCCGTCTAGAGATATGAACTTGGTCAGATCTTCCGCCCTCAGATCCCTTATCCTTATGTTCCTGGCATCTGGTAATTTTTTGATCCTCAACCTGATCTTTATATCTTTGTAAGAAGGACCGACTATCTCGAGCATGGCCTCTTCCGCTTGACTAATAGATAATGTGGGATTGTCAAGCACGAACCGGGCGAAATCGTGGTCCATCCAGAGCAGCATCTCGTTGTATTCTACTTCTATAGATCTCTCGTCGGGATAGTTATCTGCTGTCTTGATCAGGTCAGGCGTGTAATCGTGTTCCTCGAAAAATTCTTTAAAGTTTTCCTTTATCTCGTCTATCGAATACTCGGCCATGTTTTTCTGCTCCGGATTTTGTCCATATGCGGAGGGGTATTATTACTTTACTCGAAAGGGAGGGGGGTAAAAGTGTAAGTCTAATCACCACTTCTCCAACACATTGCCGTAAACTATAAACCAAATAAAATGTTTCTTTTCATCCATAATGGTAAGAAAAAAGAAATTGAGTCCCAGTGGTACAAAAGGCAACGATGGAAATTATCATAATGCCCATCTCAGTCTTAACGAAGACGAACTCCAGGCCGCCGGTTTCGAGATCGGAGAAGAGGTTTTCGTGAGGGTGAGAGAAGACATGATACTGATCCAGAAGGCTGAAAATTGGCCGAACAGGGACAAGATAGTGGTCAGCCGCAAAGATAAAAGGTCAGAGAACGATTGATCTACTTGTATCACTTTCTAAAATCTATATTTTTGACCATAAAAGTAATTAAATAACTAAAGTAATCACATTCTATGAGCCGGTTAAACGATAACCTAGACGAAGAAGTCAAGATAATCCATGAATTCATCCGTGACAAGGTAGAAAAGACCGGGGCCCAGGGTGTTGTTCTAGGACTGAGCGGCGGGCTAGATTCTGCTACAATTCTCAAATTGTCTATAGATTCTTTAGGGAAAGATAAAGTTCACTGTGTGATCAATCCCGAGAGAGCTTCTCCAGAAGAAGATATGAGGGACGCACGCTGGTTAACAGAGGAATGGGATGTGAAAGTGGACGAGGTAGAGATCGACAGCATCTTAGAAGAATTCCCAGTAGACCCCACTAAGAAACTACCCTATGCCAACCTGAAAGCCAGGGTCAGGATGTGCGTTTGGTACTATTTTGCCAACGTAGAACACAAACTCGTTATAGGCACAAGCAACAAAAGCGAGATCCTGTTAGGATACACCACCAAGTACGGTGACAGCGCAGCCGATTTTCTCCCCATCGGAGATATGTACAAGAGCGATGTAAGAAAGCTAGCCGAAAAGATAGGCGTTCCGGAACGCTTTTTGGACAAGGTCCCGAGAGCAGGTCTATGGGAAGGCCAGACCGATGAAAGCGAGCTTGGATACAGCTATGAAGAGATCGATAAAGTCCTCAAAGGCATAGAAAATCTAGAATCAACCGAAGAGATAGCTGAAAAGAATCAAATAGATAAAGACAACGTCAAAGAGATCGAAAAGATGGTGAAGAATAGCGCACACAAGAGGAAGATACCTACCATAATCAAGCTCAGAAATCGAACGGTCGGCTTAGACTGGTACGAGTACACCCATTGATCTTGGTGAAAAAGATGACTTATATTCTGCTGACAGGTATGCCTGGATCCGGGAAGGAAGAGTTTCTCAACGTTGCAAGAGAGAAGGGATACGATATCGTGAGGATGGGAGACGTCGTCAGAGAGCTCAGCAAGAAC
>CAZFVW010000132.1:0-5112 GCA_964522285.1 uncultured Thermoplasmata archaeon
GAAGAGCTATCACCCGGAAGATCGAGTTAAGATTAAAAATGGAACATATTTCAAAAATAATAACGTGATTTGATACCATGTTGACTCTAGTATTGGCCGACAGCAAGATGAAGGTAAATCCCAACGAAATAGATAAAAGAAGGTCGGAACCCGATCTAGTCCACATAACTTTGCTCCTGGCAAAAGATTCCGGCTTATCTGAGGAGAGAGAATTAAGAGTTATAGTTCATACAAGAGATGATAAGATATTCCGTATAGAATCACATGTTGACATACCAGAGAATTTCGAAAAATTCGAAAACACGATCGTCGATACTGTTCAAGGTCACGGACCTAAAGGGATCACCTACTCCGAGCAGAATCTGATGGAAATACTTGAAGAAGAAGTCGGCCACAAGATAGTGATGTCTCCTCACGGGGAAAAAACATCACCTGTAGATATTTTCTCCAGGGCGGAGGATTACGTAGTGGTCATAGGTGGATTCAAAGAAGGAGATTTCGTCAGCCCGGTTTACGAATGGGCCGATAAAAAAATCAAGATATCCGATAGATTGATGAAATCATGGAGCGTCGCCGCCGAAGTTTTAGTTGCATACAGGTACTGTTCACTCGAATAACTTCGCTACATTACTTTCTAATGGAACATCCATAGATTCCGCTACAGGGACACATTTGCTCCTGGTCAAGAAAGCTATAGGTCGGTATTTTTCTAACTTTTCAGAGAATGATTCCCAGTTAGCCATACCTTTCGCAATTATCAGGTCTGTTCTTTCTAATTTTTCTTTCAGCTCATCTGATATGATATCAAAATTTACGCCCACTGCGTACCCACCAGTAGTTAGAAGGTCGTCTGCGATCTTATCTATACCATATTCCAGAGCGTCCTTTTCTGTAGCATCGGTAAGGATGGGTTCACCTTTTACAACTACTGTTAGATCGACATCGTATTCCTTTATTTTCTTCAATAACAATGTGTCGAAGACTACCTCTCCAGAATTATCTGTAAAGAATAGGACATCATCTGCATATTTTAGTATCTCTTCGATCCTATCCGTGTCGTCGAAGCTAAGGCCTTCATCTATTATGTTCTGAAATTCTTTTTCTAGATATTCCGGTGTATCGTAATCGTCCCTATAACCGAAATCTAGAACGTTTCCAGCGATGGATACAAGGACCGCTTCTTTAAATCCTCCCACTTCAACGATCTGCTTGGCTTGAGGAAGTAGTTTTTCGGCGGTTTCATTACTCCACTCTTTAAGCTCTTCATACGGGTCGTTTGTTTTCAATATCTGATAAACCCTGTGGTGCACTTTGCTTGCTAATTCTGCTGAAACCACACCCTCTTCGAATCCTTTCTGGAGTATATCTAGAGCCTCTTTTACTACCTGTTTCTCTTTTGATTCATCTATGAGCCTAGCTTCGAATATGATCCTCTTTAAAAGGCAAGGAACACACTCCGCCCTCATCTCCAAGACTATTCACCTTTTGAAGCTAACTGTTGGTTTATCTGTTCTGCGTTGATATGGCCCTGAATGGTGATCTCTATTTTATCTTCGTTTATACCATCCAGTTTTAACAGTTCTTTCTTGATCTGGACAGCCAATTGTACTCCCATAGGACAGAAAGGACTTGTCGGTGTGAAAGTAAGACTGATCTTGTTATCGCTCACATAAAGGTCCGAGATCAATCCCATAGAATAAACGTCTGTTTGGGTGTGTGGGTCCATAACTTGCTTCAATCTTCCTATCACTTCTTCTTCAGTGGGCATGATATCTTTACCTATATTAACAATAGATGAAAAAGAGGGACTATATAAATAGAATGGTTGAAAGTCAGCAGTTTTTCAAAAGATCAATCTTCGTCCCAATCCTTCTCGTGATACTTGCCTTTGAATTTGACAAAATCGTCCATCATATCGTTTATACCAGGTAGCTCTTCAAGATCGCCTTTCCACTGGTCTATCTTACCTTGATATCTTTTTTCGATATCGTTGACGAAGTTAGTCATGCTTTCTAGGGCCCATTTTGGTTCTTCACCCGAGAAGAAAACAGCTAGGATAACGTTATCACCTTTGTGGACAAGCACTTTCTTCTCACCGTAATCCATGCGCTTAAGACCTCCTTCTTCTTCCTCCTTGAATGCGTCGTCTACGAAGTTTTGGACGGCGGTGAACATCCCCGCCAGTATATCCTCGTCCCTTTCAGCTTTCAGGGTTCTAGTTTTATGCTTGATAAGAACACCTGATTTATGGATCAGGAATACATCTTCGATAGTGTATCTAGTCTTCCTTTTCCAGACGACGAAACCTATCAAAGCGATCAATGGTATCAAAGATATCAATCCCCATTCCAAATAACCCCATCCCCCTTCCTCTTCTTTGGTCTCGTTGATGATGATAGAGATCTCACCCTCGGTAGTGAATTCACCATCGCTCACGTTTATCCATATCGTGTACTCGCCTGTTTCTTCAAAAGTAAAAATAAGCTTGTGTTGAGCTACTTCAGAATAAGGACTGGTCGTAGAAACTACAAGATCATCCTTTTCGTTATCTATATCGTAGATATACCCGTCCAAATCCAATATCCAGCTCTTACCGACATTCCCCCTTTGAATAGGTATATCCCTTATCTCCGGTGGGTCGTTAACCGGTATAACTGTAACCTTGATGGTATCCTCCATAAGCCCACCTCCAGGGTCAGTACCTCTGATCGTTATGATCTCTTCACCGTTCCAATCGGGAGGAGCAGAAAAATCAACGGTATGATTGTCGTGGATCTCGACGGTTATGTTCTCATTGCCAGAGGTATAGAATATAGTTTCGCTGTCAACATCTATAAAGTGGTCATCTAGGTCGAAGGCGTTGATGACTTTTTCATCCTCTTTGAACGAAATATCATCAAGCGGAGTGATCAATTCAGGGGGGTAATTATATCCGACTTCGACGGTAGTAACACCGAAAGTAGAGTTCACCCCGTCGGAAACGAATATGGTAAGAGAGCGGGAGTATGGTGCCGTCAGGGAGCTTAATTTTTCAGGGTATTCCATAGTGATCTTGGTACCATGGGTTTTTATATATTCTTCATCTGAAGTGGTGATAGTAAGTTCATTCATCTCATTATCATCGTCAGTGATATACCATCCCAGATCGAAAGTATAAGGATGATCATGGTGGACTACGAAGACTGGAAGTTTCTTCAATCTTGGTGGATCGTTCACCGGTTTTACCGTCACGTTTATCGTTTGCTCTATGATCGCACCAGTTGGATCTTCAGCCCTGAATGTCACCTTTTCCTGCCCATACCAATCGCTATATGCATGCATATCTACCGTGTGATTGTCGTGGATCACTATATCTAGATGAGTGTAGCCATAGCTCATGTATAGGCTGTCTTCATCTGGATCGGTCATATACTCATCTAAGTCGAATACGTTCTTCAACATCTCTCCTTCGTCTAATGTTATATCTGGAAGCTGCCTCGTGTTCTCTGGAGGGTAATTCGATGTCACATTCACCGTTATCACCCGCCTAACGCTTTCATCTCCATCTGACAGAGTCAAGGTGACAAAAATATCTTCGCCGACCATCTCTTCAGGGTAATCGTAGTTGACCTTGAATCCGTTCACTGTTGTATGATCCGGATCATCGGTGGTCAAGCTCAGTTCGTCTAGAGTATTATCAACGTCGGATATATATGGCGAATAATCAAAAGTGTATTCTTCATCATAATGTACGTAGATATCAGGGATCGATCCTAGTCTAGGTGCATCATTAACCGGAGTTATATTTATCCAGCTGCTTTGGCTCACCTTGTTACCATCGCTGTCAACCAACCAGTAATATACACCCATGTCTCCGTATCTATCTTGTTTAGAGATGAGTGATATCACGTGGTTCCCGGTTTGATTTTCACCTGCTGTGGATATAACGCTTTCATCGTCTCCCGTGATATACCATCTGAGTTCTGAATTTGGATCTTGTGGATCGCTGGCATGTTCTTCCAGGTCGATCTGGAATACTCCAAAATCTTCCTCTAACTCTATATCAGGTATATTCCCTTGGATCTCAGGTGATTGGTCTCCTATAACACCAAAATCAGTTGTGTTTTGAAATTCTCTGTAAACCGCAACCACCGTCCCTTTACCCATCGCTTCTGCTGTTAGGACGGTTTTTTTGCCCGATTCTGGCTCTACGGTACCGACGTCAGTATCTTGACTGAACCATTCTGCTTCCACATCTCTCACGAATCCATATGTGTGGTTATACCCCGCACAATAAAATTCGTCAGTTTCATTTACCTTATATTCGGGATTTTCTATGACATCTCCATCCCCATCTGATCCCGACCGTATCTGGATGTAGTCGATCTCCGGTGCCAATATGGTAAAAGTAACATTATCTTCCAATCCTGTTTCATTTATAGCGACCCATTCTGCCTTCCCTGTTTCCATACCGCTGTAGAATGTACTGTTAACACCTTCGTTTGGATATGTAGTCGAGTTCGAACCATCTTTCGAAACCGTCCAACTAACAACTATATCTCGTAAATAACCCACCGTGTCGTTGTACCCCGCAGCGTAACCGACCATCTCTTTATCAACATAGATCTGCTGATCATCGATCTCACTTTCTCCAGTACCTTCCTCGTTCACTATCTTCACATGATCGATCGTCGGTTCAGTCACATTCAAAACGACACTGTTATTGAAAGAATTATAAGAAGCGTTGAACCACACTTGGCCAGGTACATCTCCAACCATTATAGAACTCGAATTTCCTGAAGCAGAACCATTTAAATCAGAACTCCCGCCTTCAGCCGTCCAGGAGGCTTCAGGTGAATACATGTATCCCGAGGTGAGATTGTAAGCCGAGCAGTATCCAGTGATCTCCACGCCTACGGAGATGTTTTTGTCTTCTACAGCCGCACCCCCGGGTGATCGTGTAATATCGATGTGATCGATGGTCGGCGGGTTGATTTTGAAGAGGACGGAATCGTTGCTCCAACCTTTTGGATCTTGGATCGATGCATTCCAAGTTACGGTGCCATCTACGGTTCCTACATCTATCCAGCTTCTATTTGAAGGGGTTGGGCCAATCGAAGGATACGTGCCAGC
>CAZFVW010000133.1:0-2216 GCA_964522285.1 uncultured Thermoplasmata archaeon
AGACAAGGAAAAGCCCCTGCCCGAATTGGAGGAAGAGATACTGCAGTTCTGGGAAGAGGGCGATATCGCAGAAAGAACCAGGGGTCGCGAGAGAGATAAGAAGTTCGGATTCACCGAAGGACCGCCCACCGCTAACGGGATACCGCACATGGGCCATGTTCTGACGAGAGTTGTCAAGGACGTTTACCTCAGATACAAGACCATGGACGGCTACCAGATAGTGCCGAACATAGCCGGTTGGGACACACACGGACTTCCAGTAGAGATTGAGGTAGAAAAAGAACTCGGGATAGAATCCAAAGAGGAGATCATAGACTACGGTCTGGAGAAGTTCAACAAACTCTGTAAAGAGAGCGTTTTCCGATATGAGAAAGAATGGAGGGAGATGAGCGAGAGGATCGGGTTCTGGATCAACTATGACGATGCATATATCACCATGAAAGACGACTATATCGAGAGCGTCTGGTGGAGTCTTAAACAGCACTGGAAGAACGGATTGTTGGAGGAGGGGCACAAGGTAGTTCCGTACTGTCCAAGATGCGGGACACCCCTTTCGAGCCACGAGGTCGCCCAGGGCTACGAACAGACAAGAGACCCCTCGATATACATACGGTTCAAAGCCAAGGACGATGACTATTATTTTCTCGCATGGACCACAACCCCATGGACGCTGATATCCAATCTATTACTGGTGGTAGGAGAAAATATCGACTACGCTCTGGTTGAGCACGAGGGCGAAAAATATTACATGGCTGAGAAACTGGTAAACGAGATATTTGAGGACGCCGAAGTTATAAAAACTGTGAAGGGAGAGAAACTGTTGGGTAAAGAATACGAACCCATGTTCGATTACGTCGATTCAGAATCCAAGAGCCATTACGTAACCAGTGCGGATTTCGTCTCGCTTGAAGAAGGGACGGGCATAGTCCACGTAGCACCGGCCTTCGGTGAAGATGACAGCGCACTATGTAAGGAAGAAGGAGTCAAACTGGTCAATCCAGTAGACGAAAGCGGTAAATTCAAAGAAGAGGTCACTGAGTACGCAGGCCAGTTCGTCAAAGACGCAGACGGACAGATAATGACCGACCTTCACGATAAGGGAGATCTGATAAAACGAACTTCAGTAAAACACACGTACCCGTTCTGCTGGAGATGTGAGTCACCATTACTCTATTATGCCCTGGAGAGCTGGTTCATAAGGACCTCGCAGGAGAAACAGAAGCTGATAGATAACAACGACGAGGTCTTTTGGAAACCGGAGCATCTGAAACACGGCCGGTTCGGTAACTTCTTGGACGAACTCAAGGACTGGTCGCTCAGCAGGAACAGATTCTGGGGTACACCGTTACCTGTATGGATCTGTGAGAACGGTCACGAGCACTGCATTGGCAGTAAAGAAGAACTGGAAAAGATGGCTACAGAGCCGCTAGAAGAAGGATTCGAGCTCCACCGTCCTTGGGTAGACAGAGTTAAACTGAACTGTCCAGAATGTGACAGTACCATGGAACGAGTGGAGTACGTCATCGACTGCTGGTATGATTCCGGCAGTGCACCTTTCGCACAGTTCCACTACCCCTTCGAGAACGAAGATAAGTTCAATGAAGCGTTCCCGATAGATTTCATAACTGAAGCTTTGGATCAGACCAGAGGGTGGTTCTACAGCCTACTAGCTATAAGTTCACTACTCCACGATAAACCGGCTTACAAGAGCTGCTTGACACTCGGACTCATACTGGATGAAGACGGGGAGAAGATGAGCAAGAGCAAGGGCAACGCTGTGAATCCTATGAACCTTCTAGATAGCATGGGAGCAGATGCCACGAGATTATATTTCCTCAGTTCACCTGTCTGGAAATCCACAAAATTCAGCGAAGAACTGGTGGCCGAGAAGATAAGTAAAACAGTGAACACCTTGAAGAACGTGGTCTCTTTCTTCGTCAGCAATGCAAACATAGATGAATTCAAACCAGGAGAATACGAGGTCAACGACGAGATAGATAGATGGCTCCTTTCCAGGAAGAACACCCTTATCGAAGATGTCAGGAAGGGGTTAAACGATCTAGAAGTCCACAAAGCAACGAGGGCTATCGAGAGGTTCATAGATGAACTCAGCAACTGGTATCTCAGGAGGAGCAGAAGGCGGTTCTGGGAAGGTACAGAAGAGGAAAAAGAGAGCGCTTACAATACATTGTACGAAACGCTCAAAACCTTGATAG
>CAZFVW010000133.1:2226-5099 GCA_964522285.1 uncultured Thermoplasmata archaeon
CCCCATTCACGCCGTTCTTATCCGAAGAGTTCTATCAGAACCTCATAAGGAACACGGAAGTGGGTCAGCCAGAATCGGTACACATGCTTCCTTATCCCGAAGTGAACGAAGAGCAGCTGGACCCTGATCTGGAAACTCACATGGAAACGGTGATCAAGATAGCAGAACTCGGTAGGAACGCCAGACAACAGAAGAACATCAAATTGAGACAGCCTCTCCAGAGGACCGTCGTGATAACCGATAAAGAAGAACACCTCGAAGCGGTGGAGATGTTCGAAGATATCCTCATGGACGAGTTGAACGTTAAAGAACTGGATACGGCTGAAGACGAGAGCGAGTTCACTGAAACGCAGGTAGCTCCGAACTTTTCTTCCCTGGGACCGAAATTCAAAGGTGATGCTCAGAAAGTCGGCGATGCTATCGAAGAAGCGGATCCAGTCAAGGTTAAAGAAGAACTTTCGGATAAAGGATTCACAGAGATAGATGGCTTCAAGATAGAAGAGGAAGACGTGGAGATATCGGAGAACGATAAAGAAGGATACGCTTCCAGCGGTGGCGAGAAACTGAAAGTGTACACGGATGTAAAGATCGATGAACAATTGGAAAAGGAAGGCATCGCCAGGGACGTTGTCCGGAGGATCCAGACCATGAGGAAAGACCTCGAACTCGGGTACACCCAAAACATAGATACGTTCTACCGAGGGAACCTCAAGATACAAGAAGCCATAAGCGATATGAAGGGATATATCAAAAAGGAAACCCTGTCAAAAACCCTCGAAAAAGGTGTAGGCGGAGGATACAAGAAAGAGTGGGAGATAGATGGCAAGGAACTCACGCTCTGGGTGGAAGCTATCATGTCCGAAGAATAACCGAGCGGAGATTACCAAAGAAAATATATAACGAGTGGTATGTGAATAGAGCGGATCATATGGAAGAAGAAGTAGAGATGGTCGTGACCAAGAGGAACAGCACGTTCAAGTTCGATGATGATGTTGAATACACAGACTTAGCAGAGGTCTTTCCAGAGTTGTTCAGATTGTTCATGGAGGTCGCAGACCAGTATCCAGAAGAGAGCGGTGAAGAATACATCGAGATGCTGATCAGATTGAACTTGCGTGACATGGAGAAGAACAAGAAACCCATGGGTCATAACAGAGAAGCTAGGTACAGGATGATCTTCCCCATAGACAGAGAAGGTGTCCAGTTCTTCATATATCCCAGGATCGCGGAGGAAGAATCCGAGATAGATATGGTCACCGACGAGATCCGTGAGTTTTTGACCGAGAATGGTCTAGAGCACGAAATCATCTGGGATGATCTGGAGTTCTTGATGGAAGAGAAGGACTGAGGAACACTATTTAAAAAACCTTTCACATTCTTTGATAAGACTATCTTTTCTAATGTAATCGAACCCGCCCGGAAATCTATTCTTATAACTATTGTAATTGAACCTTTTATCCATGAGAACTATGAGCGTTCTATCTTCACTGCTGCGGATGGGCCTGCCGGCTGCCTGGAGAACTCGGTTAAGAGCGGGATATATCCTCACGTATTCATACCCTTTATCTTTGTTGAACTTCTGGGTATAGTATCCCTGCAGAGCTTTCAACTCGATAGATGGCGGTGGAAACGGTATCCCTGCGATTATTACTGAAGACAAAATATTGTTCTTGTAATCCACACCTTCGGATAAGCTGCCTCCCTGAACACCCAACAACAGATTGTCCTCGCTCCTCTTCAGTTCATCGACGAGATCTCTTTTTTCCCCCTTGGAATGCTCTCGCTGTTCGACCAAGATATTCTTCTTCAGATGCACCATCTCTAGCCTGTCCAGTATACGATTCTTGATCTCGTATGATGGGAAGAAAACCGCTACGTTACCAGGGGTGTTATTACATACATCCGCTATGCTGTTAGCATAGGCCTGGAACATCTTTATACCTCGCTCCTTGTATGCTGTAGTCAGATTTTTCACGCTGACTATCTTACGGTTCTCTTTTGGGAATGGAGATTCGTATTTTCTTATCATCGGATCTTCTATGCCGAGGAGATCAGCGTACATCTCGCCCGGGTGAAGGGTGCCGCTCATCAATATCGATGCTGAGATGTTGTGAAAAGCTTCTGCGGTTATCCGCGAGGGATCCAGGAGTCCCACTTTGACTCTTGAAGGATTGTTTTCGTATGCTCGGAAAACTTCTTTACCTTCGACCTGCCAGCTTTTCAGAAAAGAATACAATCTCATGGGGGCTGTAGCCGCTGGATCCGTTTCCATCAGATTCCTAGCGTGCACCTCCAGATCTTCGATAACATCTTCGACCTTTTCATATCTACCGAATCCTCCCCTGAGAGATATCTCTATCATATCATCTAAGAAAGATTTCTCTACTTCAGAATCTTCTATCTGGGTTCTATCTATCTCTGAATGCAGTCTTTTGATGAACGCAGCTAGTTCAGAAGATTTTCCGTTGAGGAGATCGAAGGCATCCCATAGTACCTGCTCGGTTATACTCTCTTCGAGATGTCCCCTGACCCTATCCGGCAGGTTGTGAGCTTCATCTACGATCACGATAGTGTCTTCAAGTGTGATATCCAGCAGCTCGAATATCCTCTCTCTTATATCTGAGAATATGTAGTTATAGTCGCAGATGATAACGTCGGCTTCCTTCCCGGCGCTCAGTGCAGCCTTGTGCGGGCAGACGTTGTAATTGCTGCAGACTTTGACCAGATCTTCAACGTGTCGCGTCTCTCCCTTCAGTTTGTCAACTACTCTACCCATGGTCTTGTTGAACAGATTACAACGTGACTGGCCCTTTTCGCTGCAGAACTTTTCGAAAACTGGATAAGGTAATCTAGATTCTTCTCTAGGGCACATG
>CAZFVW010000134.1:0-1072 GCA_964522285.1 uncultured Thermoplasmata archaeon
GATCGTACAATTTAAAGACAAAGCTTACAAAAAATATTTCGATAATTACATACACATATATCCCGTGGATATCAATAGGGCTCAGGAAAAATTGAAAATAGATGTTAACGTGGATGATTTGGAAGAATATATTTCAGAAGGAATTCTAAAAGGAGAATATGACGATTTTAAGAATGTATATATTCCTCCCTCTGTAAAAGCATATAGAAAGAAAATGAGAAACCAGGGATATGTGAAGTATGATGGTGAATGGATCACTAAAGAAGAAAAGGAAAAAAGGGAAGAAGAAAAGCGAAAGATGCTAGAAGAAAAAAAGAGAAGAAAAAGAAAAGAGCTTGAGATCGGGTTGAGTAACAATTTCGCTGACTACGATCCTTACGAATTTGAAAAGAAGATTGCTGAATTGTTCGAAAAGATGGGGTATTCAACGATTACCACACCAGCATCTGGTGACTATGGTGCAGATGTGATTGCTGAGAACTATGAAGAAAAGATAGTTATACAGGTTAAAAAGTTTAGTTTTGGTAATAATGTTTCTCCCAGTGATGTATTAAGCACCATCGGTTCGATAGATTATTACAACGCTGACAAAGCTATATTCATCACTACTTCAGGATACACCAGGAACGCTCTAGAAACTGCTATAAAATCAGATAAAATTGATCTTTGGAACTCTAATAAATTAAAAGAGATGGTAAGGAAATATCTTATAGACGATTAAAAATTTTTAAGAGGATTTTGATAACCTTTTCCATCAACAGGATGTGACGAAAAAAGAGCACATACATCATTCGATTATTAATAAGCTATTTATACGGGTTTCTTTTCGGAGATTCCGTTAAGGTGGAATGAGATGGAAGAAACTGTATGTTCGATCGAGATACTTAGGAACAATGGTCAGTTGAAAGCCAAGGTTGATAGTGATAGCGGCTATGAAGAATATGAAAATGATGATTTCGAATATCTTTTAGAGATGGTCCACGACAATATTCAGGAAGATCTTGAAGAAGATTACTGGTAGTTGTTTTTAAAATTCAATAAGGGTTTAGCAATCACAATACCATTTTAGAAA
>CAZFVW010000134.1:1082-5009 GCA_964522285.1 uncultured Thermoplasmata archaeon
CTGATGCAAAAGTTGCAAGGCTAGTCTCTGAAGAAACCTGAATAAGAAAAAGGGTGGGATTACACGGAATTAGATTCCGTGAATCGAAGGAAAACAAAATGTTTTCCTGTAGAGGGTGATTATCGTTATGTGTGATCTTTTGGTGAAATTAGGTTAGCGAATATTTTATCTATACAGAGTGCCAGATTTTTATCGTTTGTGACCTCTTTAGCCCTTGATCAGTTAGGAATTTTCACTGGAACTTCCTTTGATTCTTCAGATATGCATTTATCCTCTACAGAATTGCATTCTTCAACCTTCTTTGTGATATGACAATCCCTGCACCAAACATATCCCGGAAAACCGATCACTTTTTCCATCTCTTCCCCGCATTTTGGACAATTTATCGAGTGCATCAATTGGTTATGAAAGTATGCTATTTAATGGTTTTCGATTTGATGATTTAATAAGAAAAAAAGGGAGGGAAATTATCGTTATCGGTGATATTATTCTATCCTATAATCTGCATAACGGTTTTAAATTTTGTGTTACTAGATATTTTAGCACTTGATAATAAGGGGTAATCTATTTAATAACCGTTATGATTAAGTTGTTTCCCCCTTAGGAGTTTGAGTAATACGAAGATATTGATGGTTGATGATGACGGACCGTTCCTGGAGCAAGCGGAGATATTCCTCAACAATGAAAATGATGGATTTAACATAGATTCCACTATCTCTGCAAAAGATGCGTTGAAAATGCTTGAGAGGGCTGATTTCGATGCGGTGATTTCAGATTATATGATGCCTGAGATGGACGGTTTGGAGTTGTTGAAGGCTATCCGGAAAGAAAGAGAGAGCGACGTGCCATTCGTCGTTTTCACAGGTAAGGGTAGGGAAGAAGTAGCGATGAAAGCATTGAACTACGGCGCAAATCGTTACCTTCAGAAAGGAGGGAGTCCCAAGAGTCAATATTGTGTATTGGCACAGGCGATATCTCAAGAAGTGGAGCATTATAAAACGAAGAGGGAACAGGAAAGGTACGTTAAAGAACTCGAGTTTATGAACGACGTCATGGTCCATGTCAGCAGGATGGATGATAACGATAAGATCTGTAAATATATTGTCGATAAAATACATTCTTTGGACGAAAGAAATTACGTGACGATCTCTTTATATGATCGTGAAAAAGAGACCATCCGTATCAGAGCGGTGTCTGGTTTTGGCGAATTCCAACCTATGGTGGAAGATATGTTATTTTCGGGAGAAGATAGTCTCACTTTCGATCCCGAAGAACTTGACTCATGGTTAGACGTATTCAGTTCCGGTGAGCTTGAACTGATGCCCGAAGGACTATACACTTTGGTAATGGGAGTTTTATCCAAAGAAGAAGCTAGAGAGATAGAAGAATTATTGGGCATCGAAAAAGCTTATTCGGTCGGATTTGCTCTGGACGAAAAGCCTTACGGCGGTATCAGCATTTTAACACCTACAAAAGAAGAGTTCAAGTTCAAATCAGCTATCGAAACAATTTCCAGTTATCTATCAGTTTCATTTCAGAAAAAACAGGCTGAAAGGCAGCTGAAGAAGATCGATAAAAAATAATTTTTTATGTCCTGAAAAATCATTAAATAACTCGTGATTCAAATCAAGCTTTGAAGATATGTCTGAGAACTCGGAAGAAAACAGGTTTTCGATAATCCAGGAAGCGGGAGTAGGTGAGAACTACGTTTCATCCGATGGTTTTTCCCTCCCAAAGAACGAGATACCTCAGAAAGATTTACGTAGGCTTTACGAGAGGGATCCGGTCGTTCACAGGGAAGTGAACAAGGAGATCGAAGATCTGTTCGGTAAGGAACCGAAAGTATCAGCTGATAGTGAAGATCTAGAAAAACAGATCGAAGAATTGTTGTTCGGTGATATCGGTTTATACAAACTGACTAAAGAAGCTTCGAAAGGAGCTTACATGGACGGCATGGCCCTGATCTATCTGAACTACGACGGTGACGAGGACCTTGAGAGCGAACCAGATGCTGTTAAAGAGGTTAAGCAGGCTGGAGTGATCTATTACAAAGACGTAGAAGACTACAACCTCGAGGAAGATCTGTCTAGTGAGAAGTTCAACGAAGTTACATCCTGGAGGGTATCCGTAGGGGCTGGGCAAGATGTTATTCACAGCTCGCGGGTGATACACGTGATCTACGATTCTATCTACGGAGATCCATGGGGAATATCTAAGATAGCTCCAGAGTTCGACTACCATGTCTTTAGACAGGTGATCGTGGAGAGCATGGTTTCCACATATTATCAGAATTCCAGCGGGATCAAGGCTTTTTCTTTACCTGATAAAGCGAATAAGAAGGAAAGGGAGTTCCTGGAGAAGAACATCAAGAAACTGCGGGAGAAGGCTGAGATCATAATACCGAACGGGACCGAGATATCGCACCCCGCCCCCGAGATAGCGGATACCTCGGACTCTTTAGAGCACCTTATGGAAACGAGCACTTCCATGCCGTTTCCTTTGCTTACCGGTGTGAACGCCGGTGCTGTTACCGGCAGCGAGACCAATCTGCGGATATACTACATCGAGATCCAGAAGAAGCGCCGACGGACCATCAACGATATTCTAGTTGGTAAGCTGAAGTATCTGCAGGAGAAAGGTGCTCTGCCCGAAGGTGAGTTCGAGCTTGAGTGGGGCGATGTGTTCGAGATGGATGAGGAGACCCGGGCCACAGTGGAATACAAGAGGGCTATGACTGTGGAGAGGTTGGTGAATACAGGGGTTATTGATGTGGAGGAAGCGATGGAGTGGTTTTCATAATTCATAATTGATTATTGATAGAAATATTAGGTAGAAAAATTAATAATCAATGCTTCTATTATGATTTTGAATATATCGGCTTTCAATAATAGGTGGAAATATGAATAAATCACGATCTACAATCGGTGTTGTGGCATTTATTATAGGTTTATTACTTATATTTGCATATTGGCCATTAATTGTTGTAGAGAGTTCAAAAATAGCCTCTGATTACGACAGCATTGTGTTGAAATATTATTCTTATGATCCTGGTGATGAGGTTTCAATATGTGGAGAAATAGAAAATTAAAGGATGAAAATCTATGAAAAATTTATTTAATATATCAAAATGCAGTGGTCCTAGTGAAAAACTAAAATCATTATTAGATGAGGATGAAAATATAAAACATTACAGAGATTTTTCAATACTAAGACCACCATCGATAATATCGTTAATAACTATTATATTTTTTGTAGGGTTTCTTGGCCAGGCAGTAGATATATACATGTGGACGACATTACATTTTAATGATGTAAATACATTAGACCTAATCATATTCGCTTTTAAAAAAATTTTTCTTTGGGCAATCGGTATTCTTGTTTTAATTACAATTTACTCCTTTAGAAAGGTAGAATTATGCAGAACTAATAAACAATTAATATATTTGGATTGTTTTCATTTTACAAAAAATTTTAATATATCAGAGAGAAAGAGAATATGTGATCTTGATAATATTCCCAAGCTAGTAGAAGGCAAAAAGTTATGTCTATGGAAATTTTTTATCGGTTTTTTTATCTTTGGAGTGATATTCTGGATAGCATTCAATTTTATTGCATTACCCTTCGGTATGGTTTTATTAATGGGTATGTCTATAGACTCATTTTCTTCAATTTTGCATATTGTCTGTGGAATAATCGGATTAATATCAATTATTTCTGTTATATTTTTAAGTTTTATCTGGGCAAACGAAAAGGGAGTTGTAATTGATAAACTTTCCAAGGGCAAAGTAATGTTAGTTCCTGTAAAATATTTTTCATTCTTAAAAAATCCAGATATAGTTGATGATATAATAATAGAATTAAAAGAAGATAATTTTGATAATCTACAAAAAAGCCCTAAAAGGTTATTTGAATTTGAAAAAATAAAAG
>CAZFVW010000135.1:0-757 GCA_964522285.1 uncultured Thermoplasmata archaeon
ACAAGTTGTATGCGATCAACGCAGATGGGACGGAAAAGTGGAGCTTTACAACGGGTGGCGGTGTGGATTCTTCGCCCGCCATAGGCTCTGACGGCACGATATACGTCGGCTCATATGACAACAACCTGTACGCGATCGTTGGCTCTGAAGGTGCTGTACCTTCTGCACCACAGAAACCCTCTGCAACGGCTGGAGATAGTCAGATCGAATTGAATTGGGACCCCCCATCTGAGAACGGCGAGAGCAGTATTACCGAATACAAGATATACCGGGGGACAAGCAGTGGGAGCTTGACCTATTACGAGAGTGTAGATGGAAGCACTACTTCTTTCACAGATACTGGACTTACCAATAATCAGACATATTATTATCAGGTCTCTGCGGTCAATAGTGCAGGTGAAAGCTCAAAATCTACGGAAGTCAGTATAACTCCTACCGCAGACGGAGGTGAAAACGACAGTACTGATGGAACTGATGATAAAGATAAGGGGTTCTTTGCCTCCTATTGGTGGCTCATCATAGCTATGGCCATAGGTGTCATCGTCGCTATAGCTATTGCAGTTAAAATGAGGAAAGGTGGTCCTAAGTATGAACGGCCACTAGATAGAGGATACGAACAGAGAAGTCCTCCACAAGAACAACAAAGACCTCCACCGCCGGCACAAGAGGAAGAAACCCGACCGCCCCCTCAACAGCAGACAGAACAGTCATTAGCCCAAGAAGGTAGTTCTGTCTCAAACAGGTTGGAAGAACTCCG
>CAZFVW010000135.1:767-4953 GCA_964522285.1 uncultured Thermoplasmata archaeon
TGAAAGAGCGTGGACTAATAAATGAGGCAGAGTTCGAGGAAAAGAAGAAAGAGATATTAGATGATCTATGAGTTAAAGCCTTAAAAGGGCAGGTCCAAAACCACTTCCCCTAAAAATCTTATTTTTCTGTCCTGATAAACCATTAAATATCCACCGCATCCACTTTTTACCTGATCAAAAAGAGGCAAGATTATGGTAGACGGACATACGAAATTACATCAGACTGAACATCAGGCCGGCGGTTTGGACGAGATCCCGCAGGGTTCCTTGCTACCGCAGGACCCGACGGTTCATCAGGGCGATCATCTGTTAGGTGGGCCCGATGAACTGAGTGGTATCGATGCGACACAGCTTGGCGATGGAAGGGTAACGAACACTGAATACTATATGCTGGACGGTGTGAATACAGCATCACAGCTGGTGACCAAGGATCAGCTTGACAGTGCCGTTCAGGGCCTTGATTGGCAGGAGAGTGTATTGGATAGGCACGATCCGAACAACGGTATTCCCAGCTCACCCAGTGAGGGTGACAGGTATCTTTCTACTGGGACGGCCGAGGGTTGGAACGCTGACAGTATCTACGAGTGGAATGGTAGTTCCTGGGTAGAGACCGTTCCCGATGAAGGGTTCGTATGCGAGGTTGAGGACGAGGACGTATGGTATCAGTATGATGGTACTTTATGGTCGCAGTGGGGGACCGCTGTGGATCACGGTAATCTCCTGGGTCTGCAGGACGATGATCACACTCAGTATCTGTTGATAGACGGATCAAGGGCCATGAGTGGTATCCTGGACATGGATGGTAATTATATCGAGAATACTGGAACTTTACTCCCGCATATAGATGGTGATTACAGTTTAGGTCACATGGACAACCAGTTTTACTGTGTATATGCTAGGACCATAACTGGTGGTACCGATACTGACGGTTTTTCCATAGGATCTAACTCGGACGATATCTGGATGCAGGATAATGTAATCATCAACGGTCACGAGTTGAATCTTAACAACAATAATAAAGGGATCTTCAAGCCGAGGATAATCGAACAGAGTTCCGAGCCTACTGTTGAAGTAGGTGAGATGTGTATCTGGCGTGATACCTCCGTATCTCCGACTATTCAATGGTTGATCTTAAACTACGCCGGTACGAACAACAAGGTCGAGCTGGCTTGAAGGAGGTGAGATAGATGGACAGATACAGGCAAGATGAAGAGAAGCTGTTGAAGGAAAGAAAACAGGTGAGTCAGAGGATACAGAAGACCAGTCAGATGCTGGAGCAGTTGAAGGGTAACTTGATCAACATAGAGGCGAAGCTGGAGTATATTCAGTATAGAAGGAAAGAAGAAGAGAACGAGGAAGTGAAGAAGGAGCTGGATAATGAGCAGGACTGACGTCCCTTCATCCTCGACTACAGTGGTGGTCTGCGGATGAGCCACAAGAGGCTGCACAGTGATGAGCACCAGAAGGACGGTATCGACGAGCTGAACGTTCATGGTCTGTCCGGTGAGTTGGCTGATCCGCAGAAGCCGAAGGAGATGCACTGGCTCTTCAGGCAGGGAAGTTATCCGGAGGCATATACTAATGATACGTCGTATCTTGTTATCGGTTTGATACGTTTCCCCGGGACCGATGCTATGGGTAAGGCACCGAGTTCTATCAAGGTGATAGCCGGTGGTGACGGAGACGTTATGAAGGTCAAGATATACGACAGGACGAATTCGTTGAAGATCGTTGAGAGGACCGATATCCCCGAGGATGCTGATCGTGGGATCTATGATCTGGGAGATCTTTCCAATGTTACTGTTGATGAAGCTGTTTGGGAAGTGCAGATCGCCAGCGGTTCCCCGGGTAGGAATTACGCCAACATATCGGAGGTGACAGTGGTATGGTAAATTATCATGTTAGAGTTAGGTGTAAGACCTGTGATACTTACGAGAGAACGGTTCAGGTGGATACGGTTGATGAAGATTGGGTTCCCGAGGGTCACGAAGGTCACGAGATAACTGATTTTGTTATTGAGAGGAAAGGTGATAGGTGATGACCGAGTTGTTTGAGACTTACTGTGATAATGAAGATGTTGAGATGAGGTTGAACATCGGTGAGAACTCCGATGGTGAGCTTGATCTTATCAGGAACGTGAGGCAGAGGGCTTACCGGTGGATACGGTATCGGTACGGTCAGATGGAGAAGGAAGCTCCCGCTGTTGGTTCTTTGGATACGATAGAGGAAACGTTGAAAGATGTTGAAGCTGACCGTGCGGCTTACTACTATCTACGTGACAAGATGGAGTGGGCTTCCGAACCTTCCAGTATGCTCGGAAAGATGAAAAGATGGAAGACGGAATCCGACGAAATGTTGGAAGGGATATTCAGAGCGAAGTACGGAGATGAGTTATACGGATTTCCGGAGTAGGTGAGAGATGGGATATTACGAAGTGATCTACGGAGTTGAAGGAGGTAAGAAGGGGCTGTTGGAGTGGATAAAAGAGGAAGTTGAAGGGATATGTTACTCTGAATCACAGCCGCTGAGTGTTTACATCAACTCACTTGCAGAAGCTGACGAGATCCGTAAAGGTGTTTTTCCCTGCGTTCACATCTATCCGCAGCACGATAGGTTTGAGAAGGTATCTGATAGGACTTTTGATCACGAAACCACTGTAAAGATAGTCGCGACGACGAAAGGTCCTCGGAAGAAAGCTTTCAAGCAGTCTATCGAGTGGTCTGGTGTGATATATGATCATTTTAGAGAGACTTTTCCGGATTTAGATGAGATAAAACATCCTGCAGTTGAAGGTGATATAGACTTCAGCTGGGAGGGATATCGGACTACCAAACACAGGAACTTGATGTTAGCTCATTCATCTATTGATCTAGTTTACGAGTGGAGGTTCTGACCCTGTATTTCCCACCGCCTTGCAACGTTGGTAACGTGTTATCTACCCCCCTCGCTGCACTGCGCTGGTTCTCCCCCCTACCCACTGCCGTTAGGGGGGATAGAACTCTGCTCGCTTGTTATAGGATTGCCGCCCGCACTACAAAGGGCGAAGCTTATTTTTCACCCTTCTCCGTGCTATTGCAAGGCCGTCAATTCGACTTCAGGAGGTGGGAAATTGAGTGATATATCCGTGGAAACGGATAGCTTATGGTCAGACCTCGGAGCGACGATAAACGACACCGTGCAGATCTTGAACGGTGCTGTGATATCGATCGATGCAGCGGCTGAGATCGAAAAGATCTTGTTGACCGAGGGAAAGCTGAGATTCGAAGCGATTTCCGGTATAGATTTCAAAAATCCAGCTCTCAAATTCAAAGACTCCATAGAAGCGGGAATATGGGTTGAAAAGGGTATGTTTGGGGTCGATTTGTCCAATCCCGTGGAGGGTCGTTATATATGTAGGCCAGAGATGAAGATAAGCGGGAACAGTATAACGAGGCCAGAGAACAGTTGGACTTTCGGGATATCGGAGGGAACGGAGCTGCGGGAAGATCTAGAATTTGTGCGACCGCAGTTTCTCGAGTTCTATTTTGTAAAGCCGAGGATCTACTATAATTTAGGGAATGATCTCGGAAAAATCGAGTTCGAAGATGGCCTATCAAGGGTATATAGGCGGGAAAATTTGGGGCTGAATCAAAATTCCCTGGACGGTGGATCATCTTCTTGGGTCGATTTCGACAGATCTAAGGAGCAGAAATGGACCGTAGAGGGAAGCCTGAGCAGGTACTGGAGAGGGAAAAGAAAAATTCAAGTTTTACATCACCTAGCGAACACTATACAGCGGGAAAATCCAGTTCTGTTCGTGAGCGATGAACTATTTTCTTACGTCATGATCGAGGGAGTGGAGGAAGAGATCGAGGGAAATTATTACGATTTCAAGCTGGAGCTGCAGGAGGTGATGGTAGACATCCACGAAGGCGCAACGCCGGAAGCGGCGGCACGAGCCTTCGTCGACGCCCATCAGACGGAGATCGACGAGCTCCTTCCGGACGAAGAGGACTACCAGTAGGACCGACGACGTGGTACACGGCGGGCGGCGGGCCCGCCGTGTACCGGCGTTAATCCGCTACGCGGCGCTGTCTGCACTCCGGTAGATGCACAGCCCGAGCCAGACCGAGATAGCCGTAGCCACACCGAAGAGCACCAGAGGCGGGAGTTGCGGCACGCCTTCGATGATCCAGGCAGAGACGAC